>CAYJOV010000158.1:0-5079 GCA_964371905.1 uncultured Akkermansia sp.
ACGTCCTTGAGATCAACACGATACCAGGCATGACAGCCACATCCCTCTTCCCCAAAGCCGCTGCGGCTCATGGGATTGGCTACGGGGATCTCTGCACGCGCATTGCGGAGATCTCGCTCCAGCAGCAGCGAGGTTAAATCATCCTTGAGCATCCTCTTTTTCTTACTCACTCTCCCTCCTTGACCCAAGGAGGGAGATCTTCTATTTCCTCCCCCATGAATAAAAATCGTCGGCGCCCCAAACCTGGTGAAACGCGTGATCGCTGGATTCTACGCATCCAAAACGCAATAGATAAAATCAACGAGCTGCTCTACCTCCGCTACCGCCTCCTCGGTCATCTGCGCAGTATCCTAGCCATCATCTTTGCACTAGTAACTCTATCAGGAATCACCTATCTCATTGTCACCCAAGTAGACGAGCACGTCCAGCACATCCCCATACAGTCCGTAGAATACGAATCTCGCGGCTACATCAACGAGCAACAAGCACTCAAGCTGCTCAACATAGATCCCAAGGCGCACATTTCCTCACTCGACATCGAGCAGCTCAATCGCGACCTTCTCGCCCAGCCCTGCATCAAGCGCGGCAGCATCACGCTAAAGCTGCCCGACACGCTCAGCATCCAGATAGAGGAGCGGCTGCCTCTCTGCTACGTCGAGCGTGCGCAGGGCGTGATCACGGGGGAGCGTGAGCGTTATTTTATCAGTGATGACGGCACGATTTTCCCCAATATCAGCGAGTATTATCAGGACTTTCAAAGTCTGCCTATCTGGTATGTCAATCCGCGCGACTATGAGGAGTTTGCGCTGAACAAGCGCATCACTCCCCTCGCCTTGCAGCCCATCCTTGAGACACTCACGGCCGTGAGCGGCTACGAGCTCAAGGAGCTGCCCGCCATTCGCGAAATCCTGCGCCCCAAGCCATGGAAGACACAGCTCATCCTCGAGACGGGCGCAGAGGTCACGATGAGTGTCACCGATGTTGAGGGGCAGATCCAACGCCTCGTCATGATTCTCAAGCACGCTCGCTCCAACCGACTCAAGCCGCGCAGTATCAATGTGATCCCCAAGCTCAATCCCTCGGTCATCTACGCGCCTCAGTAGCTGTGATGCGGGGAGGCGAGGCTGCTTTATTTGACTTTGTTGTAGACAATCTACACGGTGCTGCGTTCTTTAGGGTAACGCCACATGGCACCAAAACTAAACAATAGAAAAACAAATAAAATGAACAAGTTACCATTCGTCGCCTCCCTCGTCCTCGCCGCCCTCGCAGCAGCTCTTCCCGCCAGCGCACACCACGCCAGCAAGGGATCAGCCCGTGGACACAACAACAAATCCGCCGTCGTCAAAAAGGTAGTCGTCAATAAAAAGCCAGTCGCCAAAAAGCAAGTCGTCGTCAAAAAGGTCGTTGTGAAAAAGGTCGTCTACAAAAAGCCTGCGCCTAAGAAGTACGTGGTCTATAAGAAGCCAGCACCTAAGAAGTACGTCGTCTACAAGAAGCCCGCCGCGAAGAAGTACGTATCCTACAGAAAGCCCGCTCCTGTGCGCTACAGCCGCGTTTTCTACAAATAATGCCCGCTGGATCCCCCTTCCCTATGCAAAAAACAACATAAGAATCGCATGCTCAAAAGCCCCTTCGGATGAAGGGGCTTTTTTGTGATTGAGCGTGCGTGACGAGCCGAGGCTCTACCACCCCAGCTTGACGCGGAGGCGTGAGGCGTAGTCGCCGCTCTTGAGGTGGAGAAGACGCAGCGTTTGCGGTGCTTTGCGTATGACGAGCGTATCGTTGAGCTTGATCTGATGCACCATGCGCCCATCCAAGGAGTAGATCATGCTCTCGTGGCGGCGCCCTCGGCGCTCGTGGGGACGTAGGGTGATCTCCACCTTGTCAGGCATGACCACGGAGCGACTCGTGAGGCTGTGCGGGCAGATGGGGGTGAGGCACATAACTCCACTATTGGGCCAGATGAGCGGTCCGCCCGCGGCCAGCGAGTAGGCAGAGGAGCCCGTAGGCGTGGCGACGAGGATGCCGTCGGCATGGTAGCGGTTGAAGCGCGTCCCGTTGAGCTCGACATCGACCTCGATCATTTTCCCCGTCTGTGCGCGCATGAGGCTGAGCTCATTGAGCGCGAGCAGCGGTCCTTTGATGAGGCCGCCCTTGGCGTCGTACTGCTCAATAGAGAGGATGGTGCGCTCCTCGATGCCGTAGTCGCCGCGCACGATGGCGTGGGCGAGTAGCTCGGCCTCGGTGCGTGAGCAGGCACTCAGAAAGCCGAGGTGCCCCATATTCACCCCTGCAAGGATGCAGTTGCCCTTGACGACTTGGTTGACGAGCGAGAGCATGGTGCCATCGCCGCCAAAGCAGAGGGCGATGTCGGTGTCCTGCTCGATCTGAGGGCGACCGCTCTTGTCTTTGTCGCGTATGTCGTAGACCTCGATGCCCGCTTCTTGGAAAATGCTGCGCTGCAGGTACTGCGCGCGCTGGCTAGCAGCTCCGCGTCGCAGGGCAAAGAAGGCGATTTTTCTGATGGGGGGCGTAGTCATCGCCGTGGGACCTAGCGCTGCTCGCGTACGATTTCTGTCCCTATCCCCTCGGTGGTGAAGATCTCCAGCAGCAGGGAGTGTGGGAGTCGTCCATCAACGAAGTGCACCTTGCGCACGCCCGCATTGAGCGCGTCGAGGGCACTGCGTACCTTGGGGATCATGCCACCGGTGATGACGCCTTCCTCGATGAGGGCGAGGGCTTCTTTGCGGTTGACACTCTTGATGATGGTGCTCGGATCGCTCGGGTCGTGCATGAGACCGGGCACATCGGATATGAAGATGAGCTTCACAGGGCGCAGCTCGCGTGCGAGGGCGGCGGCGGCGAGGTCGGCATTCACATTGAGGCTCTGGTCTGTACCCAGCTCGCGTGCGAGGGGCGAGATGACGGGGGTGATCTGGAGGGAGATAGCCTCGTTGACGCGTGAGAGAAGGCTGCCGATGACGCGTCCGACCATGCCCAGATCGACGCGCGCGCCGTCTGCGTCGCGCTCAAAGATGCGCTCGCCGACAAAGACATTGGGGCCGGGGATGCCGACGGCCTTGCCGCCTGCCTCGCGGACGAGCTCGACGAGTGCGGGGTTGATCTCATTGGTCAGTGTCTGCTCGACGATGCTGATGGCGTCGGGGGAGGTGACGCGCAGTCCGTTGACAAAGCGGGCTTCTTCTCCTAGTTCGCGCATAGCCTTGGAGATGGCCTTGCCGCCTCCGTGGACGACGACGGGGTTGAGTCCGAGGGCTTCCATGAGGACGATGTCTTTCATGAGAGATTGCACCAGCTCGGGGTTGTCCATGGCGGAGCCGCCGAATTTGATCAGCACGGTCTTGTCTCTGTAGGCTTGGATGTAGGGCAGCGCGTTGACAAGGACGTTGGCGAGGCGGATTTCTTCTTCGGGTTGCGGGACTTGGCGAATAGGAATGGTATTCATATATAGCGTTTGATTTTGAAGATAACGAGAGGGAGAATGGCGGCGAGTATCATCAGGACTCCTGCTATCCAGAAGCCTGCGGATGTTTGCAAGAAGGGCATGTAGGCAAAGTTCATCCCAAAGACACTCGCGATGAGCGTGGGGGGGAGAAAGACCAGTGACATGATGGTGAAGATCTTGACGATTTCATTCTGCTCGATGTTGATGAAGCCAAGGACGGCATCGAGCATGAAGTTGATCTGATTGGAGAGAAAGGAAGCGTACTCGGAGAGGGAGTTCACGTCGCGTGAGACGGGGCGCAGCTGGATATAGAGATTGCCGTGCGAGTTGAGGATGGAGTCTTCGTTGCCGGCGTAGGTGATGAGGCGCAGCAGGTTGACGAGTGAGTCGCGCTGGCGGGCGATGAGGTCGCCGATGCGGCCGAGCTCTTCGAGCACGACGCGCAGGTCCTCTGTGTCGGGGTCGTGGTCACGGGGCTTGCGTATGCCGCGCCGTCCGTGCGAGCCAAAGACTTTCTTGAAGAGGGTGTCGATGCTCGCGCCGAATCGCTCAAGGACGTCGGCCTGTCTGTCGACGAGGCTTTCCAAGAGTCCGATGAAGACATAGTCGCGATTCGTCTGCTGCATGCGTAGGAGCTGCTGGGAGAAGATGCGGAAGGAGTAGGAGTCGGTATGTCGGATGGTGATGAGCAGATTCTTGAAGAGGATGAAGCTCAGCTCGGCCATCATGGGCTCATCGGTGTCCACGCGCATGAGTACGGTGGTGGTCATGAAGCGTGCTCCGTCTTCGCAGTAGAGGCGTGAGGTGGATTCAATCTCGCGCATCTCGTCGCGCGTGGGGAGCTCGATGCCGCAGAGTTTTTCGATGTATTCGAGTTCTTCGGGCTTGGGGGTCAGCATGTCGAGCCATATGATGCGATCGTAATCTAGCTGCTCTTGCTCAATACCCTCGCTACGTCGAATGCCCTGATCGGTCTGAGAGTATATACGAATCATCGCTCGGTGCGGGGGATTAATGGTGATCTAAAAGCACCCCTAGAGGGAGGTTTTCTCGGGGGCTGTGGTGAGAGCATGCGCTATTTATTAGGAGAAAGCAAGCAAAAATTTCGCGCGCTGATACTCTTGCTTTGCTGTTGCACTCGGGGGCTTGCTGTGTCGTGGCTATTTTGCTTTACTTCGTCTATGCGTTTCGCTAGGATGTAAGTGTTAGCTCAATAGAGTGATAGGATGGATACAAGGGAGAAGAGCACCTCGACTCGTCCTCATTGGCACTCAGCTCGGTGGCTACACGAAGATGGAGGTCGATCTCACCTATGAGAGGATGTGTGCGGGCGCACGACCCTAGTAGGTTCATCTCTGGTTCCGCGATGTGCTCGGCGGCGTGTAGTCTCTCTGCGCGGACGCTTCGCGTTTGCCACGGTGAGAAATTTGTCGCCCTTCGGGCGCGGTGGGAGGGGGCGTCAGTTTTTGGACGGTGGCACGATGCTGGGTTTGCCTCGCGGGCATGTGTGACTTTTGCGGGACTGACGCCCTGCTGGATCTGCGATCCAGCGCTGCCTCGGGCTCTGCCCGAACCCGCAAGGGACTCCGTCCCTTGACCCTGCTGGGCTC
>CAYJOV010000159.1:0-5075 GCA_964371905.1 uncultured Akkermansia sp.
GTGTGCGCTGCATGATGTACTGGTTGAGACCCCAGTAGAAGAAGTTGGGGATCCACAGACCGAGGCAGAGGGCTGTCCAAGGAATCTCGGGGTCGCTCGCGGGGCGTACCATGCTGAGCTTGCCACCGACGGCATTCGTCGCCGTGAGGGCTTCACCACCGTTCAGCGCGAAGAAACGCTCCATCGCGGAGGACTCGGCGAGACTCTTGACCGTCACGTCCGAGGTCGCGGACGCTGTCTGAATGAGCGCCTGAGGATCAGCCATGCTCAGATGCTCCATGGCAAACATGAGCACCACGCCGCCACCGACGATGAGAGCCGCACCCCAGATGAGGTCCGTCCAGGCGCAGGCCTTGAGACCGCCTACATAGACATAGAGCGTCGCACTACCGGCGATGATCATGCAGCTGACATCCATCGAGAGGCCGAAGTACTCAGCGATCACCTTGGCACCGGCATAGATCACAGCAGCGGTGGGGACACCGACGAGGATGATGAGATTGGACACCGCCATGATGGTGCGAGCCTTGCCATCATAGCGCTCCTGAAGGAACTGAGGGATGGTGAAGACGCCGCGCTTGAGCAGCATGGGCAGGAAGGTGAAGGCGACGACGACGAGCGTGATAGCAGCGAGCCATTCATAGCCCGCGATGGCGAGGCCGACCCAGTTGGAGGCCTTGCCGCTCATGCCGACGAATTGCTCGGTGGAGATGTTGGCGGCGATGAGGGAGAAGCCCACGAGCCACCAGCTCAGACCACGACCAGCGAGGAAGTAGTCGGCTGCACCTTGTTCTTTCTTTTCTTCTGACGAATCGCTAGAGTCACTGGATTTCCAGATCCCTAGCGCGATGACACCCACCACCACGATGCAAAAGACGATCATCTCCCATGTGGCGAGAGTCGTCGTATCGGCATCCATAGCGGGGGCTGCGTCCTGTGCCATGGCTCCTGAGGAGAGGAGAGCGGCAAGGGCTACGAGCGTTGCTAGTGTTTTCATAGATATGATTATTGGGGTTTTAATAACAAGAATGAGCGACCAGATCGGGCACTCATTCTTGCAAATAAAGGAGGGGAAGGCTATTAGCTCAGGGTGTTGACGAGCACGCGAGCACCGGCGCCAGCGCGGGTGACGAGGTAGGTTGTCTCAATACCGAGCGTCTCGCGGTAGCCCTCGATGAGCTCTTGCGCGACCTGCTCGACCGCATCGCTGCTCACGAGAGCGACGACACTACCGCCAAAGCCACCGCCCGTCATGCGTGCACCGTAGACAGCATTGGCGTGAGGGATGGTGTCGACGAGGTTGACGAGGCAGTCGACCTCGGCGCAGGAGACCTCGTAGTCATCGCGCAGGGAGGCGTGGGAGCCGCGCATGGCGATACCCGCATTCTCCCAATCGCCCTCGGCGAGAGCCTTGGCAAAGTTGTGCACACGGCGATTCTCACCGATGACGTGGCGCGCGCGGCGGTAGCAGAGCTCGCCGAGCTTGTCCTTATTCTTCTCCAGCTGCTCAAAGCTCACATCGCGCAGCGACTCCACACCGAGCAGGAGGCAGGCCTCTTCACAATTCTTACGGCGAGCCGCATAGCCACCATCGGCCAGCGAGTGCTTGACAGCGGAGTCGATGACGAGCACACTGATACGCTCATCGGTCATGGGGATGAACTCATAGCTCAGGTCCTTGCAATCGAGCATGATGGCATTGTCCTCGCGTCCATTGGCCGAGATGAATTGATCCATGATCCCACAAGGCACATTGGCAAACTCATGCTCCGTAGCCTGCCCCATCAGGGCACGCTCGGTGGGTGGGATCTCGACACCGCAGAGCGTCGCCAGCGCGATGCAGACAGACATCTCAAAGGCCGCGCTCGACGAGAGACCGCCACCACGTGGAACATTCGAATCCACGAGGATGTCCACGGGGGGCACCTCGACACCGCGACGCTTGAGCATGCAGATGATGCCTCGGATGTAATTCGTCCAGAAGGGCTCACCGGGCTGGGCGATCTCATCGACACTGAGCTCGACGAGCGGATCGCCTATGCCACCTATCCAGCGATGCTTGTCGGTGGGCGAGGGCGCGACGGCGACCACATTGACATTGCTGAGAGCCATAGGCAGGACAAAGCCTTGATTATAATCGGTATGATCTCCAATGAGATTCACACGCCCCGGAGCTGCGGCAACAACTTGGGGCTTCTGAGCAAAATATTCTTCAAAAAGAGGTATTATGGTATCGGCGGTAATTTCTCGTTCCTTTAAATCCATATCACACTATATTTAGCACAGCTGCTCCCTCGTGTAAATCAAGAAGTGCAGTGAGAATCAAAAATTAGCCCTGAGAAAAATATAAGCATGGACAAAAGTTCGCCTTGATTTCTTGATCGAGAAAGCATAGAATAAGCCCTCATATACTCTTTTTTATTATGAAAACGACTGACAATGTAATATTCTTCGATACCACCTTACGCGATGGTGAACAATGCCCTGGAGCTTCTATGAATCTCCGTCAAAAGCTCGAAGTCGCCCGTCAGCTCGAAAAGCTCAACGTCGATGTCATCGAAGCAGGCTTCCCCTGCATCTCGGATGGTGACTTTGAGGCCGTGCACACCATAGCCAGCACCATCAAGAACTGCCGCATCGCTGGCCTCGCCCGCTGCGTCCCCAATGACATACGCCGCTGCGCCGAGGCAGTCGCCCCTGCGGGCGATCGCGCGCGCATCCATACCTTCCTCGCGACGAGCCCCTTGCACCGTGAGTTCAAGCTCAAGAAGAGCAAGGAAGAGATCATCGAGATGGCGGTCGCGGGCGTGAGTCTCGCGGCGAGCCTCGTGTCGGATGTCGAGTTCTCCCCTGAGGACGCGAGCCGCACCGAGCTCGACTACCTCGCCCAAGTCGTCGAGGCCGTCATTGCCGCAGGAGCCACGACGGTGAACATCCCCGACACGGTGGGCTTCACCACGCCTGATGAGTACTACAACATCATCGCCTACCTCAAAAAGAATGTCCCCAACATCGAGCAAGCCGTCATCTCCGTGCACTGCCACAATGACATCGGTCTCGCCGTCGCGAACTCCCTCGCGGCCATACGCGCGGGTGCGCGCCAAGTCGAGGGCACGATCAACGGCATAGGCGAGCGCGCGGGCAATGCCGCCATCGAGGAAGTCGCCATGGCACTCGCCACGCGCCCCGAGGCACTCGGCTTCTCCGCGGGCGAAAAGCCCTTCCGCCTCGTCACACAGGAAATTGTCAACACCAGCCGCGTCGTCGCACGCGCCAGCGGTCTGCAGGTGCAGCGCTCCAAGGCCATCGTCGGTGAGAACGCCTTTGCCCACAGCTCGGGCATCCACCAGCATGGCATCCTTGCCAAGCGCGAGACTTACGAGGTCATCGACCCCGTCGAGGTCGGCTGGGGCGAGACCGAGCTCCCGCTCACCAAGCACTCGGGCCGCGCCGCAGTCAAGGCACGCCTCGACAAGCTGAACCAAAAGCTCACGGACGACGAGATCGGCGCGGTCTTCGAACGCTTTAAGAAGATAGGCGACAGCAAGAAATTTGTCTACGATGACGACCTCATCGCCCTCGTCGGCGACTCGCTGGACAACGAGGACGGCACATGGAAGCTCATCGACATCCAATTCCTCTCCACGAGCGAGGGCAACGAGCACTCCACCGCGAACGCCACCGCCACCGTCGTGCTCGAAAAGCAGGGTGTACGCTACATCAAGAGCGCGCATGGCAACGGACCTGTGAACGCCAGCTGCAATGCCATCGACCTCGCCACCGAGTGCAAGGGCAATTTCGTCGACTACAACGTCACGGCGAACACGGCGAACCGCGATGCCTTTGGCTACGCGAGCGTCACCGTACTCTTCCCCGAGACACCCGAGGAAAAGCCCGTCGTGGGCAAGAGCTCCTCGACCGACGTCGTCACCGCCTCGGCGCGTGCCTACCTGAATGCGGTGAATCGTCACCTCGCCTTCATCGAGCTGCAACGCGCGCAGGACAGCTAAAGGGGGCTTCTAAATTCTCGTCATTCTAAATAAGAAAATCCAATAAATCACTTCACGAGGCATCTTTTGAGCGCTTTTCGTCTGAATTTGCTTCGAATTCTCGTCTAAGAGGATACTCTGAGCCATCAATTCGAAGCAAATTCAGCTCGAAAATCATCTCAAAATATTGCCTCGCGAGAAAATAGAAACCCCCTAAAGCCATTTTACAAAATTCATCAAACGCTCCCCGATCACTGCGAAGAGGGAGCGTTTTTATCATCACTCAACAAACCGTATTTCATGAGCAACATACGACTCATCGTCGGGCTGGGCAACCCTGGAGCCCAGTACCGCAACACCCGCCACAACGTAGGCTTTATGGTACTCGACCGCCTCGCGGACAAGCTAGGTGCGGTCTGGAAGATGGACAAGGCGCGCAAGGGCGAGCTCGCCGCAGCGGCCAAGGTGCTGCTCATCAAGCCGCAGACCTATATGAACGAATCGGGGCTCTGCGTGGGGCCGCTCATGCGCTACTTCAAGTTTGAGCCTGAGCAGGTTCTTGTTATCTACGATGACATAGCCTTCCCCACGGGGACGATCAAGCTGAGGGGGGCTGGCTCGGCTGGTGGTCAGAATGGGGTGAAGAGCCTCATCGCGCACCTCGGCAGTGATCGCTTTCCGCGCATACGTGTGGGCATAGGAGCACCAGGGTGCAAAAATATGACCAGCCACGTCTTGGGGGGCTTCACCCCCGAGGAGCAAGATCCCTTGAATCTCGCCTTAGACCAAGCCACCCTCGCGGCCATCTGCGCCATCCAGCAGGATTTTATCACGGCGGCGAATCTTTATAACCCGAAGAAAGAGAAAAAGCAGAAAAAGCAGCGAGCCTCTGCTGGCAGCGCGCCCAATGCGGACGAGCCGCCCCGTGAGAACACGCCGCCCAGTATGGACGCGCCTACTAGTGGCGATGAGCCCAGCACCGAGCAAGAAAGCCCCCCGCAGGGCTCAGCAAGCTAGTACTTCTCAATATGAAAGCTTCTTTTTGTTGGGTGAAAAATCTTATTTTTCATTCAACAAAAGGAAGTA
>CAYJOV010000160.1:0-4989 GCA_964371905.1 uncultured Akkermansia sp.
CATCGCGGCTCATTGGGGATTTTCACCCCAGCGACTACGCCATGTCTGGCGTACGACAAGCAGCCCTCCTCCATCATGGAGGGGGGCTGCGTCACTCTGAGTAGAGGCTTGCTTCCTGTATTTTCTGCAAGCCGATGAGTACCTGTCTACTTAAACGATCCAGTCTATCCTAAAATGTGAGAAAGCTCTCCTTTCACATGATAAAGATCGATGCAAAAGAAGAGCTGAGGTCTATTTTAGACTGAGGTACTAGAGATTCGATTACCTTTGACATCGTAGGTAACCAATCGACTACTTTCCCTGACTGTCAGGGTGCTGGCTGTATAGCCATGAAGCAGCCCTGATTTTGAAAAGAGTCTAGATCCTTTAGCATCTAGGGCAATTACACGAGAGCCTTCTTGCTTTGCTAATCCAATTTGTTTGTCTGACATAGTGTTAATGAATAATTGAGTTGCTTGGTGGGACAAAATCCATTTGATCTTGCCTCCGCTGAAGAAACTATATCATTTTGAGATATTTTGTCAATCTCATTATCGCTTTATGAGAAAATAAGTTGATAAACATAAATCACACCTGCCCAGAAACCCAAGGATACAAGCCAAAGAAAAAAATCAAAAAAATTGATTTCACTCTTTACATTTCTCACCACATCAGAAGGATTTTGATCCGTGCGACTAAATAGATTAAACAATTTGATCAATACTGGAAGCTTGATCACAACACCGAATAATAAGATTAGAAGTATATTCATAAAATGGAAGTAAATTTATGTTTAGACAAATTATCGCAAACAGAGACAAAAGTCAACACAATATCTCAAAAAGATAATTTACATTAACTTCCTTTTCTGACATAATAAGGTCATGAACTCCATAGCATCTAGCTACCTGTCAGAAGACTCCTTCGATGAATGGCTCCACATCAATCACTTATCACGCAAACAATTCGCACATCTCCATCATATATCGGAGAGCCAGCTGAGTCGCATGCTCTCAGAGGGTACACTTGTACAAAACTGCTTGTCTCGCACGATTCCCTCTGTACTGCATGTCACCATCTCGATAGAAGACTACGCAGCACTCTCTCAAATCGCTCTCCATGAAGCCTGTTCTGTCAACGAACTCATCGCGAGGCGCATCAGAAAGATGGAGTAGGCATACGCTGCCTTCACCTGTCGTTTTACCTTGTTTTATCATGATAATATGATACACTCAGCGCATGGAGCAAGGGGAAGATCAAGCCATATTCAAGAGTCGGGTCAAGCAATGGTTAAAGTCCCATCAGCTTGACTACAAATGGATGGCCGAGCAATGCGGCGTCTCTGAAATCACCGTGCGCAACTGGATGTCTCAAAAGCCTATCCCCGCGCTCAAGGAGCAGCTGCTTGAACGCGTCATGGTGCAGCTCCCCAGCGTCACTCACACCCAGCCCTCTCCCACCGAGGCGTCTGTCATTGGTGTCGAAGTACAGACCAGCGTGTCACTCTCCATCAAGCTCTCCCCCGATGTCTTCCGCAGCCTAGAGACCAAGGCTGAGCATCAAGGACTCTCTCTCAACGACCTCCTCGCCCAGGCCATCTCAAATCTCATCCATGAGAATCCACGCGCTCAGCTCCCCTCGCGCAAGGTCATCCTACCTCCTAAGGAAGGCTAATGTTTTGCCATTCCTAACCTTAGTTTACGTGAGAATGAAGTCATCGCCCAATCATTTCGCACTTTCCTCCTGAGCAAATCGCATGTCTCTCTCTCCCTCAGACACAGCAGCCCCTCTCCCCTCTGGCACATTCTTAGGTGACTATGAAATAGAGCATGTCCTTGGCCAAGGTGAGTTCGGCATCGTCTACGCGGCCATTGATCATCGCTTACACCGTCGCATCGCGCTCAAGGAGCATTTTCCCAAACCGCTCTGCCGCAGATATGCAGGACACTCGGATGTCCTGCCCAGTAGCTCTCAATATACGCAGGACTACGAGCATTCACTGCGCTCCTTTTGCAAAGAAGCACGTACGCTAGCACAGCTCGATCACCCCAACATCGTCCACATTCACGATATCTTTCAAGCCTGCGAGACGGCCTATCTAGTCATGTCCTATGTCGAGGGCGCGACGCTAGGCGACTGGCTCGAAGCTCATGCGAAAGATGCTGAGGCGGTCGAGCAGATGCTCATCACACTGCTACAGACACTGAGCTACATACACAAAAAGTACGTGCTCCACCGCGATCTCAAGCCCTCCAACATCATCATCACACAGGAGGGGCAGCCTGTATTGGTCGACTTTGGCGCGGCGCGTGATGGACTCTCAAAGAGCACGATCACGCTGATTGGATCCCCCGCCTATGCTCCCCCCGAGCAATTCACCGAGCAGGGAGAGCTCGGTCCATGGACAGATATATTCGCCCTAGGACGTAGCTTTAGCATCCCGCTGAAGAAGGCACTCCATTACTATCCCTCACGGCTCACTGAGTCGCTCAGACGCGCCACAGAGCTCGATATCCAACGCCGCTATGCCTCATGCCAAGAATGGCTAGCCACGTTGCAGCCGAGCAAGAGCCGCACACCTGCTATTGCAATGACAACTCTCCTTGCGCTCACCGCTACAGGCGGAGCTGCTTTTTATTTTTTCTCCTCTAGCTCCTCTGAAAGCGCCACCGTACAAATACCGCTCGCCCCCCCTCACCTCGAGACAGTCGCAGTGCCGATTGCTACCATACCAGCTCCTGATCTAGCGCAATCCCCCCGCATCACGAGCACCCCCACACCACAGCCCCCAGTCAGCACGGCACATGAGCTAGCACCAGCTCCAGCAGCCACAAAGAGCAATACGGGACAAGCACCAACAGATGGCGACTTGCCCGCCCACCAGTCTGACCATCCCCGAGGCGCTCCGGCTGCACCACTCTCCATTGAAGGTACGCGCATCACGCTGTCCTCAGATCATCCTCTGCTGCGCTATGGCTTTACGGGAGGTGATGATATCATGATCGCCGCTCAGCTCTCACACTATCAAGCAACAGGCGCGAGTGGATGGAGCGATGAGGCAGACCCCATCTTTGTTGGAACGATGGATTTCCGCACGGATTATCTCTGGAAGCTCGGCGAGCAGTCTGGCAGCTACGTCTATAGAAAGATTAGCCACGACAAGGGGCTCATCGATCTGAGGGAGAATGTCGATGGGGAGAGCTTCAGCTATTATATGCTCCTCCACTTTAGCGAGCCTCATGCAGGTATAGCACTCTATACGGATGGAGACAAGGGAATTATCGGCAATACAGACTTCCGTATCGAAAGTGATTTCCCCCACTATCTCTCTGCAGCCAATCGCCTGCCCGCCCCAGAGCCAGCTCAGTCACCTGATGCAGAGATCCCACCCCCCTCCCTCGTCGGGCTCAATATCGTCTTTGAGCTGCCGTCATCAAACAGCCTAGAAACAAGAGCCGTTGAGGAGCAGCTCGGAGATCATGCCCGTCAAGCAGCCATGGAAAAGCGCCTCCTCGAGCTCCCCTATGAGCCTCCGAGCATCCTCTTCACCAATGAATACACTTGCGCGATCGCGGGCAAGGCCTACTCCTATATATACAAACCGCAAGAGGGTCGCAATCAAGCCCTGCTTGAGCTCTCCGATCTCCCAGGGCAGCCGGGGGAGCTTTATTACTTGCTGCGCTTCACCTCAGATAGAGAAGGAACTGCCGTCCAATATGACGGCAGTAAGCGCATGCACCAAGGCATAACCTTCAAACTTTTAGATACACGCGAAGCTGGTTCTGATCGCGGCATCATGCCTCAGAGCTATTTCAAACAAGCGTGGGAAGCTAGGGAAAAATAGTGCAGCTCTACTTCAGCTTGAATGGGGAGGTGAGCAGACCGAGTTGCTTGAGAGCCCTGATGCCTCATACGTAGGCTGGAGGGATGATACCCCCAGCCTCATCTCACGGTCTCTGTCCTCGGGCCACGGTATCTGATGAGCAGAGCTGCTGCGTCACCGCGAGGCGACGGCTTGCTTATTGGATTTTTTGCAAGTCGATGAGAGCGGCTTCGAAGGTGCGCTGGTTTTCGAGGTCGAATTGGAAGCCTGTCTCATCCGCTGTGGTGAAGCGCTTTATCGCAGGCGTCTGGCTGGTGGCTTGGTAGAGCTGGTAGGCTTCTTCTCGGAGCGCTGACTGGATGTCGAGGTCGATGGAGGCATAGACTGCACGCTTGCACGCGGCGATAGAGGCGGAGGGGAATTGAGCGATGCGATGCGCGAGTGCGGCGACGAATTCGCCTATCTCATCGGGGTCGAGCGCCTTATTAATCGTGCCATAGAGCTCGGCCTCATCCGCACCGAAGTCGCGTGCGCCGAGGATGATCTCCAGCGCGCGTCCTAGCCCTGTCTGGCGTGCCATGCGCGAGGAACCCCCTCCGCAGGGGAGAATCCCCATACCCACCTCCATCTGCATGAAGATAGCCTTGCCGCGCGCGGCAAAGCGCATATCACAGGCGAGGGCGAACTCATGACCACCGCCGCGGGCATAGCCTTCGATCTTGGCAATGGTCGCTTGAGGGAGGGTACTGATGTGCTGGAGCACCTCTTGGAGGTAGAGCAGATCCACCTCTTCGCGGGGAACGGCCGTCGTTGACATGTCTTTGAGGAAATTCGTATCCGCATGCGCAACAAAAATATCTGGATTAGCGGATTGAAAGACGACGACCTTAATGTCGCGATTGCCTTGCAGCTCGACGATCAGGGAGCTGAGGTCATCGAGCATGGGGATGCCTTGGATATTGACGGGAGGGTAGTCAAAGGTGACGGTAAGGACTCCTGCGTGTTCTTCTGTATGAAAGGTGGTGTATTGAGCTTGGATCATATCGTGAATGGATGGTGTGAGGAGCATGATTGTTCCTCTCCATTAAGATTAGATCTAACTCACTGAATATACAAGATGTTATATCTGACTGTTTTTTTGGCACTCCGTCAGAATCGTATCGTGAATGCCTCACTCGATAAGAAAG
>CAYJOV010000161.1:0-4923 GCA_964371905.1 uncultured Akkermansia sp.
GCGTCTGCACGAGCGCGACCTTGGGATCGGTGAAGTAGTCCATGCAGGCCATGAGGAGATCTGGCTCGGGGCGGAAGTCGGCATCGAGAATGAGGAGGAACTCGCCCTTCGCGTGTACAGTAGCCTCTTCGAGTGCTCCTGCCTTGAAGCCTGTGCGGTCGGTGCGGTGGATGCAGGTGATGTCAAAGCCCTGCTCGCGATAGTGAACGGCCCACTTCTCACAGATCTCGTAGGTGTCGTCTGTGGAGTCATCGAGAATCTGTACTTGGAGCTTGTCCTTAGGATAATCGATGGCCATGACGGATTTGAGAAGCCCTTCTACGACGAACTTCTCGTTGAACATGGGAAGCTGAATGGTGACAGCGGGCAGCTCCTCCCATTTACCCGCGGGTGTAGGTACATTCTTGCGATGCAAAATGTAGAGAAAAACGAGCATGAGGCGGTGGAATCCATACCCAGACATGCCGAGCAGAACCAAAAAGTAGGAAACGAGCCAGAAGAAATTAAACCATTCCATATAGAAAAAAAGTTGCTAAGTATGCGTTGTGCGTCGAGTTGTGAGATTTGCAGTGTATTGACTGTAAGCCTTAGTTGGATTGTTCGGAGAGGAAGTAGATTCAGGGTTGTGAGGTATTTTTGTCTTACCGAAATCTATAACTTGACGCTGGTCACACTATAGTATATATTCACTCCTAAGTCAAGTCATAAAAGTTCCTTTTACCATAGATTTTTGCCATGTTTCCCATTCTATTTACCCTGAGTCATGCTGGTGTTCTGACTATTTCTAATTTGTTCATAATAGGCACTGTTGCGCATACGACTACTGAGAAGGTAGCACTCGTTGCAATCCCTGATACGGAAGTGTCGGAAGGCATCCCTTCTATAGCTGATGAGCCTTTGTACAATGAGGATCGCAAGGAGGGTGAGACGCCTCTACTCTTCCGTGATGAGCGTCTCGCTGATGATTCTGGCGTGAATGATGAGCACGGGATTAACTTGTACACGGCTCCCTCTATTAGCAAGATTTTCAACCAGCTCGATGGACTCCCTACAATTCCCGATGACTATGTGCTGCGCAAGCGTCCCGAGCAGCTTTCTACGGAGGTGGGCAAGCTCGCCCTTGAGATGGGCTTTTTGCTCGCTGACGGCTTCATTGCTGTCCGCAGCGGTCGTATGAATGATATCAAACCTATCGCCCTCGACCTCTCACGCTACGGCAAGGCAATTGGCGCGGGTGAGCGTATGAATGCGCATTCTGCTAGCCTACTTGAGCAGGCTGAAAAGGGGCTTCTCCCTCAGTTTAAGGAGACTCTCGCCGCAACACAAGGTGATGTCAATGAGGAGCTCCGCGCGCTGGGAGATCCTGATCTGGCACATCTCATCGCACTGGGCGGCTGGATTCGTGCATTGACGGCTTCTTGCGCCGCTCTGGAGGCGAATTTCGATACGCAGGCGGCCAAAGCGATTTTTTACCCAGATGCTCCTGAATACTTCAGCGAGATGATCGACGGCTTCAACCCTATGACTTACAAAAGTATAGACGGAAAAGCTATGAGCGTAGATCTCACTGCTCTCGTAAAGCTCATGACGCTGACGAAGGGTGCCCCCCTGCCAACGCTTGAGAAGATCAAGGCGATGCGCCAGCTCGCCGAAAAGCTCTCCGTACTGTGTGTAGGTAAGGAGTATCAGTATTGATTTTATGGGCTACTATCCTTCTTCCATACTGTTTATTGTCGGGCTCTGCTCGCCCTTATCTTCTTTTGCTCAGCAGAAGGAGATACCTGAGCAGCCAGCTTCACCGCTGCTGGCTATGCCCCCCGCGGTGAAGCGTTTGATTTTTGAGCTGACGGCTGAGGGCTATGAGCGTCGCGCTACCTTGATTGAAAAGGGGCTAGTGGAAAGTGAGCTTTCATTCCTGCGACTCATGTATGAGTCTTACAAGGTGGTTGACCGCTCGGGCTTGCCCTCTTCCTACATTTCTTACATGGATGAGATGCTGGCTTGGCTGGACAAGGAGCTGCCCCAGTTGATGAAAGATAAGCCATCAAAGCAGCATGCTTCACTGATTCTAGGATCTTACCATGACAAGCTCGCGGAGCTATCGCAAAAGTACAAGATTGCTCATGCCACCTTGACGAGTCAGAATAATGAGTTTAGAAAATTGCTTGATGAGTCTGGATTCTCGCGCGAGATCACGATTCATATGAATGCGAATCGAGATTTATTTCACCGTGATCCAAAGAAGGCGTTAGTTGATTTCTATCGCTTTATGGGGCTACGTTTGCGTGAGCTCATGAAGTCAACAAATCAAAGTCTTTGATTAAATTTGATTTTTTTATAAAAAATCATCTTTTTCTTGAACGCAATGCACCCACGCATTGTCTTAAATATATCAGACCCTCCGAGCTGGAGTGAAGGAGAGAGCACGAAGGCTTACCCAAAAGAGGATCTGTGTTTCATAGGTAGTAAGTTGGAGCGGACGCAGAAGAAATTCTGCGTCCGCCATTCTGTTCAGAAAGGGGGGCTCGCATGAATCCATCGCCAGTATTGAGACTCGCGCTCTCCTTCAGCAGACTTGTACGCACTCTCGGGCTGCTGTTGTTGGGGGGGCTTTATTATCTCGGTGTTACCGTGCTGGGCTGGGCTATCCCCTGCCCCATTTATTCAATCACGTCTTGTCAATGCCCTGCATGTGGGGTGACGCGCCTCTTTGTACGTCTCGTGCAGGGAGATTGGCGCGGGGCCTTTGAGGCGAATGCTGGGGTGTTTCTACTCTCCCCTCTCTTGCTCTTTGTCCTTGTGAGCGATTGGTGGCGCTGGCTGCGCTGCGATACCAGTCGAGAGCACGCTCTGCTCACTACCCTGCGTATGCTCGCCATCGTGCTGCTGCTTGCTTGGGGGCTCGCACGTAATCTTTGGTGATAGGATATAAGGGGGCTTCTCGTGAGGTAAGATTTTGAGATGATTTTAGAGCTGGGTTTTTCACAAATTGTCGCCTCAGAGTGTCCTCTGAGACGACAATTCGGGGAAAATTCAGCCTAAAAGCACTCAAAGCTGCCTCGTAAAGCGATTTTCTGAATTTTCTTATTTAGAATGACGAGAATTTAGAAGCTCCCATAAAAAAGGAGGCCTCCCCACGAGAGTGGTGGGAAAGCCTCCTTCCTTTGTTCGGATCTACCCGCCCCTATGACGAGTGAATTGGTGTCTCTAGTCTAGCGTGTGCTAACTCTTGTCCAGCGTATGCTTCTTCCACTCAATGATGAGATTCGGTCCGCCGTTGACGACAGTCTTTCCGTCCTTGTCGATGATCGTGACGTTGGGGATGCCGTTGCTTGGGACGTAGCCGGGTATCTTGGGTGTGCCCATGACGGCTGGAATTTTTGCCTTATAGCCCTTGAGGTAGGCTTTGGCTGCATCTTCGCTATTATCGGCCGAGAGGATGATGAGCTCGACTTTCTTGGAGGCTTTGATGTCTTTGTAAGCCTCAACGACCCCAGGCATTGCTTTGCGGCAGGGTGGGCACCAGCTTGCGGTGTTGAGGAGGATGAAGTAATCCGCCTTTACGTTGGGCTTGGTCTGGATAAAATCGAGCTTCTTGATGAGTTTCTGTGTGTCGGTGGGGCCAGACTTCTTGCTAGCGGTTGTCTGTGAGCTAAGCCACAGATTGGCACTGGACTGGAGAAGCGTACTGCCGTGAGCTTCTGTCATAAGACTAGCCACGACAAGAGCTGTCAAGGTGGTGTATAGAGATTTCATAGAACTTACTATCATATACCCCATGGAGATTTTGTCAACGTGATTCTTAGACATCGTACGAGTGGACTCGATAGGGCTGTCAGGATAGCTCAGCGATAAAGCCACTCTCGTCGAGATAGTAGTGCGCGGGCAAGGTATAGGTATTGGCTAGTGAGGGTGAATTGATCGTGGGCTCTGCCGAGGTGCAGGTGCAGCTATAGCCGGGGAGCAGCATGCCGCGTGTGCGCGGGCGGGCGCCGAGCTGCACTGTCCCATCATAGAGCTTGTAGACACTCTTGGCCATGCTCATGGAGATGATCTTGCCGCCATGCGTGGCAAAGCAGGGCCTCCAGCGTACATTGGGTGCGACCATGGAGCTTTGCAAGCTGAAGTCAAAGAAGGGGATTTGCCTCGGTGGGATGATCTTGTAGAGCAGACGACGTAGCACTGTGCTGCCCACGACTTGCCCTACGGACTCGGGAATGACCGCATGGGGGGAGTTGATGAGATGTACGGGCGTGTGCGTGATGATGGGCCAGAGGACAGCGAGGACGGTCTCGTGAGGCTCGTGGTAACCAACGGTGGTCAGGATATGACTCGTCTCCTCCTTGAGCGCATTGACGCGACGCACCTGACAGGCATTGAGCCAGTACTGATGGAGACTCATTCTGTCTTCGCAGATGAGGAAGAGGAGGCGTAGCCAGTCACGCACGGGTGAAGGGTAGCTCTGCAGGATGCTACGGCTAACGAGGGCTGCACTGACTTGGTGCGCCTTGAGGATGGGCTGCTCACCGTAGTAGACAAAGTTCCTATCACCCATGCTGTCCAGCGCGCGCAAAAGCAGCTCCGTGCCTCCTCCGTCGGTGGTCTCGATGCAGCTCGCTGAGAGCTGGCGGAAGATATTGGTGATATTCTCCGTCTTGAAGTCCTGAGGTGCGATGGGCTGACCTATAGCTGCGGTGAAGTGATAGGGAAGCTGGCGGGGGAGCTTGGTGAAAAAGCGGTTGCCGTGGAAGGAAAAGATGCTGCCCCAGAGGTTGTCCATGTAGATGGGGATGACCGTTGCATTCGCACGGCGGACGATGAGCTCGACTCCACGTCGTATGGGGGAGAGATTACCCGTGCGCGTGAGCTGCCCTTCGGGGAAGATGCAGATGACCTCTCCTTCTTTGATCGCCTTGGCGGCAC
>CAYJOV010000162.1:0-4887 GCA_964371905.1 uncultured Akkermansia sp.
ATATTGCGTTCCAGTCAATAAGCCGCTTTCACTTTTATAGAAATCTGAAACATAGAACTAACTATATGGAATACATCATAGCCTACATAGGCGGGGCAGTAATAATACTGCTCTATTTGAATACATGGCGTAAAGCTTTCTTTCCATCAAAACGAGAGCAAGCTAATGAACAAGCAGCACTCAAGAAAGAAGAGCAAGTACTGCATCACAATTATAGGGTTCGTGACATGGAATCAGAGCTCAAGGACGCGTACAATAACATACTAGAGAAAATAAAAGCCTCTGGATTATTCCCCACTCCCGCAGAGCAAGGCGAAGCCCTCTATCTCATCTACACACTAGCCATTCTCCAAAGCCAACGCCGCTTTGATCTCGAAGAATATTTGCCAAAATTCCAAAGCATCCTCATCTATAACACCCCACTCTATCCCGCGCTCCAATACCGAGACGAGCAAATGACATGCCTGATAGATCGCGTCAAATACTATGCAGAAGTATGTGACGACACCTACATCATGCTAGCTCACTTTGTAACGAGGTGCAAATACTCCATAGAAAAGGGAATCATAAAACCTCATAGCGAAGAAGAAATAGCAGCTATACTCATCAACAAAGTAGGAGTCACAGAAGTAGCAAGAGTAGCCGAGTGGCTCAAAGAGCAACAAAAGGCAAACACCATCTCACAACTCAATTTTATAGGCAATAAATATTTCTTTGAGCGCATGCCACAATATCAAAGCGAGAAAGTATACTTTGAAGGAGGCTCAATGCGTGTAAGGACAATTAAAAAGCAATAACTACCCCTTTTTTTTATGCGCTACCTACCCCACCTCATAGCCGCGCTTCTCCTGCTTGCGTGGCTCGATATGCCCTATGGCTACTACACCTTCCTGCGTCTTGCAGTCACCGCCTACGCGAGCTATAGCTTCTACTGCCACCTACACGGCGCGAGCCGTCATCGCGAGCTACTGCTCATCCTCAGTGCCGCGCTCCTCCTACTTTACCAGCCCTTCTTCCCGCTCGCTCTCGGGCGCGACCTCTGGCAATGGGTCAACCTCGCCAGCCTCGCGGCGGTGTATGCTGCAAAAAGCGCGTATCTCCCAGCTCAGGACGCGAAATAGCCATAATTATCGCATGCTCTACCACTACAACCCACCACAACCCGCGAATAACATTTTTAGTTACAATAATTGATGAAATTACACAAAAGGAAAAAATTTACAGAATCTATCTACAACACATAGTGATAGAAGTAAGTACATTATTACAGGCACACTACATATAGTGTCTATGTGTATAAACTATCGCATATGTAGTGCAATAATCTGCATAAAAGATTGACATTGAATTCTCTAGCATGTAGAATCTATTCACACCTCATAAGAGACAACTCTTACAAGAATAGTATGGGGTTACTGGAGTATTCTCAAATAAGGAGAGAGAATAAAAAAGGTCTTGATAACACCTTTGCGCTAGTCTTACAAACACTCTCCGATGTATTTAGTATGAATCTGAAAAAGCATACAAAGACTATTCATTTAGTCTTAAAGCTTGTTACTGCGATCGTGAAGTTATTCTATTAGTAGTACAAGCACAAGCCGTCTTAGTTATCATAGCCTCATAACTAAGACGGCATACATGCTCATATGATATGCACATTTAATAACAAGTCAAGGCATAAATTGAGGATTGACTTGACATTTTACAAGAAAATGTTAAATTATCTCTACAGATTCATCCTGTAAATACATCAACAAAACGTCAGCAATGTGACTTTATCACCCACAAAACTGACATCGGTGTTCTCTATGAACACGGCGTAGACGAATGATTGCCTCTCATGACTCTACGCGCAGAGAAAGATTTCTAGCCTCCTCTATAAGCTTCAAACCCTCTTCTCAGCCTCCTGACACCCCGCCTCCCCAAGGCGGGGTGCTCCTTTTGTTCTACCAGCCCATCTTCCCGCTCGCCCTCGGGCGCGACCATTTGCGCGAGGCTACGAAAATGGTCAACCTCGCCAGCATCGCGATATTAATGTTCCACAAAAACTGGTTACGTTAATTACAATTTTATTATTTTATGTTTATATAGAGCAGTTTGTTCTCGTAGAACATCTTAAGCATACCACTTATAGCGACTTGACATAATCATTATATCTATAGTATCATGCAAAAAAGCCATGGTGAACGATCAGCAGGATGACAAGCACACTTCTACCCAAGAAGACAGCTCTATTTATCTCGTACCCTACAGCCCCGAAGCTGTGGCGAATTGCTTCTTTGCTCGAGCTAGAGCCCTCAATCAGCGATTGACCAACCTGAGGCTACAGAAGCTAATCTATTTTGCTCACGGATTTTATCTAGCAACAACCTCTACAAGTTTGATCTCAGAAGAGTTTGAAGCATGGCAGTATGGTCCCGTCCTTAGATCGCTCTACACCAAGCTGCGAGGTTACAAAGACAAGCCTATAGATATAACTAGCCTTCAAAGCTTTGACGAGATACCAGCTGAGAGCGTAGCAGAGCACGCAATTGAGCTAGTACTAAGAAAATTCGCCAGCACACAAACAATGAGACTCGTAGACATATCACACGCGCAAGGCTCGCCATGGGAAGAAGCTAGAAACAGAAAAGCCACCTATATTAGCAATGATTCTATAAGACGCTACTTTTTAGGCTAGCTTAACAGTGATATGGAGAAGTTTGATGAACAAGCGGCAAGAGCTTTTATTGAAAGGCTAGACGAAAAAGTCAACGACTACAAAGAGCCTGCAATCTACACAAACACAACTCTCTTAGATGAGCCCAAGGATGAGTCATCACTCGCGAGCTCTTACGAAGCCCAAGACCAAGCAAGCAGGGTACAGCATCGCATAAGTCGCAGACTATTGCGAATCAAGTTTGCTTGGGCGCTCTTTATCCTGCTAGCAGCTTGGCTATTCGTATTAATCACAATTATCATATCCCACTCAGTGGGCTACATAGACATTGGCTTGCTTCTCTATCTGAGTGATTTCGTTATTCGCTCATCGATCTGGGTATTATTGCTATACTCAATCATGCTTACATTCTACAAAATAATATGCACAATGTTGTTGATTTTAAACAGGATGCCACAAAATTTAAGGCGAAACGACAGCATAGTCTTTGATGAGCTGTGGTCAATACATAAAAATTACAAACTAAGTCTACATCTTTCCATTTTTGTTGGCTCTATTATAGCATTATGCTGCTGGTCAGATGTCTACGCCTATTTAACTCCCAAGGCGCATGCCGTGCCATTCATCTCTCTACAGGAATCAATCTTACAATCATTAATCATTAGCACTACTGTAGGCGTCACAAGCCTGTTCGCGGCTGTAATCTTCTGGCTTTTCCCGCGCAGTAATGACAAGGAAAAAGTAGAAGAGAGAGAAACTGAGATGAAAAGCAGCTAGTATACCCAACGCCTAGCTACATCATATCACCTCTTCTCCTCAATCGCGCGCTCGAGCAGCTCGAGCCCTGCGAGCTTGTCATCGTGAGAAGCGGTGAAGTAGGCGCGCTCCACCTCTTCGGAATCATGCCCCACGATGGCGCGTGCTAGATCTGGGGAGACCATATTCGACGAGCGCAGCATAGAAACTACTGTATGACGTATCGAGTGAAAGCTCTTGAGCGCAACAGTCTTTCTCTCGCTCCCCCTTTGCTTCACTGTAGCCCCGAGAGGTGCGATGATGCCCAAGCCACGCAGTAGACCGGTGAACTCGGTCGAGATCGTACTCGTTTGCCTTCTATACCGCTCCGCCATGGAGGGCAACACATAGACCTCATCAAGCTCCTTGCCCTTTTGCAAGGTAGACAAGCACACATGAAGCGCGGGCACTATGGGCACCTCGAGCGCATGCCCTGTCTTCTGCGTATGCAGCTTGATGAGCCTCTTCTCAAGATCAATAGCATCCCAGCGCAGCATAGCCACGTCCCCGATACGCTGCCCGCCCGTGAGAAACGAGATCAGCACCATCTCCCGCCAAGGGTAGGGAAGCTCTCGGAATAAAAGCTGCATCTCCTCCATCGAGAAAGGCTGCCTCTTGATAGGAGCGGCAACATTAGCGGTAATATCTGACATCAAAACCAGAGAAAAGGGATTGCGCGAAATCACCTCATCACGAATCGCGCGATTAAACGCCGCCGAGAGCGCGCGCCTGTAAGATAGCACCGTGCCCACAGAAACGCGCTCAACTTCGCGCTTGAGCCAATCGCGACACACCGAGACAGGGAGTGAATCAAGCTTGGTATGGTGATGATCCGTAGCGAAAGCTAGAAAGCGAGAAATGGCACGCTGAGCATTACTCACATTTTGCTGCTGCCCGCTAGGCTGGTAGCTAGACAAGTAATGATGCACGGTAGGCATCTTAGTACCCACGCCCGCAGCGATCGAGGCAGAGCGCACCGCATCGAGAGCGGCATCCATCGTGAGCGAGCCCTTCGCCGTCGCCTCCATGGATTGAGCTGTAGCGTGCGCTAGCTGCTTCATCTTCGCCTTAGAGAGCTCACCCTCCACCTTCACGCCAGTCGATTTGACCACGCGCTTTCCGTTCTGCGTCCATACGGCGAACCAGGTATTCTTTCTCTGCTTCAAGTGAGCCATGATAATAGTGTCTTTATAAGGTGGATTGATCGGGCGAAAAGTGTACCCTTGAGAGCTCAAATAGTGTGCCCCTTGGTGTACCCAATAGGGGGCTTGTACCCCCTCTTTGTGCCCCCAACTGTAACCCAGCTCATGCCACTCCGTCAAGCGAAATGAGGGTAAAGTAAAAGGGTTGTGACAGTCAATGACCGTCACAACCCTTATGTTTTTACTACCAGTTGTGGGACTCGAACCCACACTCCGAAGAACTCGATTTTG
>CAYJOV010000163.1:0-4846 GCA_964371905.1 uncultured Akkermansia sp.
CGGATTCGCTCGCTCTTTCAGCTGCTCCCGTGTCGGGGTGGCAGGAGTATACACACATCTCCCCGATGCGTCAAGCAGCTTTTTCTATTTTTTTTGACTTTTTTCTACCCCTGAGGACAACGTACCTCATTAAATACTTATAATGAAAGTTCTGCAGATGTGATTTTTTTCACATTTTACTTTTTACACTTTACATAGCGGAGTGGCTTGATTATATTTGCCTCAATCTCGACTAGCTATTGCCAAATGAAGTCCTCCATTTCTTTCTTTTTTTTCCTCCTTGTTACCACTTTATGTGCTGATGCTCAAACAAAACAACTCAAAACCAAGGATAACACAGCAGGGAAAATCAGCTCACGCAGTATTCCTCTCACACGCCCGACTACTCCCGCACCAAAGCCTGCGGCGGCGGCCATCGTTGTGATTGATCCTATGAATCTCAAGGTTATCTACTCATACAGGGCTCACCAAAAGAGGCAGGTAGCTAGTACGCAGAAGATCGTCACGGCTCTCTGCGTCCTTGATGCTGGCAAGCTCGATGAGAAGCTTCTCATCAAATCCAGCGATCTCAAAGCGCCCCCCTACAAGATGGGCTTCAAGGCGGGTGCTAGCTACACGCGCCGCGATCTCCTGCGAGCGCTTCTCACGGCGAGTCACAATGATGTCGCGCTCGCACTTGCACGAGGAACTGCAGGGTCAGTTTCTAAATTCGTCGCGCGTATGAATGCTCGCGCAAAGCGCATGGGGATGAAGAATACCTACTTTGCCAACCCTCATGGTCTACCAGCCAAGCAGTATTCCACCGCCTACGACATGGCTCTTGCTGCCAGCTACGCCTACAGAAACCCCTTCATTCGACGCGTCACCGACAGCGTGCGCTATGCCTTCCCCTTCAGCGGCAAATCTAAAAAGACGCTGACAAACACAAACGAGTTGCTCGCAAAGTACCACTGGGTGAACGGCATGAAGACTGGCTACACGCATGCTGCGGGACGCTGCCTCATCTCAAGTGGCACCCTCAATGGGCGCTCCGTGATCGTCGTCGTCCTAGGCAGCACGCATGCCAAGATCTGGGGAGAATCGCTCAAGTACCTCAAATGGGCACTCAGAGTCAAATAGCTTTCTCAGAAGAATGGCGAGAACTTGCGCTCATGCCCAATAGTCGTAAAGGCATCATGCCCAGGCAATACGACAGTCTCATCGGGTAGGCAGAAGAGGCGCTGCACGATATTTTTCAAAAGGGCAGAATGATTCGATCGTGGGAGATCCGTACGCCCTATGGACTCGAAAAACAGGCTATCACCGCTGACGAGAAAGCCTTCCTTCTCAGCATAGAGACACACGCCACCTGGTGAGTGTCCAGGAGTATGGATCACACGCAGCGAGGAATCGCCGAGCGGGAGCAGCTGCTCATCTTCCAGATAGACATCAATCTTTCCCAGTCCTTCAAGTGGAATTCGATCGGCACGCTCTCGGAGAAAGTCTTTATCGTTAAGCATGAATTCATCTCCACGATGAGCGTAGACAGGGATCTTGTAGAGATCGCTAAAATACACATTGGAGGCTGTATGGTCGAGATGGAGATGTGTATTGACAACAGCCTTGGGACGTAACCCCATACTTTTAATAGCATTGCATATCATCATGCGCTGTTGAGATCCTTCAGCCGCGGGGTCAATGAGAAAGGTGTCCAGCGTGGTGGTGTCATAGATCAAATACGCATTCACCTGATAGGAGTGTACGACAAAATGGACATAAGAGAGTGACATACTCCCTCTATACCATAAGTGAGCGGCCTCAATCAAGCATGAAAAACCGCAGGGCGCACCAAACTACACAACACGCGCCGTGTAGATACTCGCGATACCCGCCATCAGCTCCTTCGCGCAGGCTTGGTCATAGCCACAACTCTCGATGAGTCTGCACATAGATTTCCCCTGAGGGAAGGTCTCAATGCTCTGACCAAGATAGGTGTAGGCTGAGGGCTCGCCCGTAATCCAACCCGCAACGCGCGGCAGAACACGATGCAGATAAAAGCGATAGGGCGCAGCGAGAAATCTCTGCCTCGGTAGACTAAAATCCAAAATCAACAAATGCCCACCGGGTCGCAGCACGCGAGCAAACTCACGCAAAGCCGCCGCGTAATCCGCCATATTCCTCAATCCGAAGGCCACTGTCAGCGCATCAAAGCTATCATCCTCCAGAGGAAGATGCAGCGCATCAGCCTCCAGCACCTGCTTGAGCCCTCGCTGAACGGCGACATCCAGCATAGGTCGGCAAAAATCCGTCCCGAGAATATCCATCTCAGGGAAAGCACGCTGGAAGGCCAGCGCGAGATCCCCCGTACCCGTCGCCACATCGAGAAGCCGCGCGGGCTTCCACTCCGCAATGAGATCAACGACGCGTCTGCGCCACATCACATCTGCCCCCATGGAGAGCAGATGATTGGCACGAACATAGCGGCTCGCTATGGAGCTAAAAGCCTTGTGGACGAATACGGGGTCTTGCATAAAAATCACAGTGCTGCGACGAGCGCGTCTGCAAACTCCGAGGTCGACAGCGTCGTGCTATCCGTCATCATCTCCGCGAGATCGGTCGTGACCGTCTTCTGCGCGATGACCGTAGAGAGAGCCTTGATGATGGCATCAGCCGCCTCCGTCCAGCCCATGTAGCGCAGCATCATCTCCGAAGACAGAATCACGGAGGAGGGATTGGCGACATTCTTCCCTGCGAGATTGGGAGCGGTGCCGTGCGTTGCTTCAAAGACGGCGTGCCCTGTATGGTAGTTAATATTACCACCAGGGGCGATACCGATACCACCCACCTGAGCCGCGAGAGCATCGGAGCAATAGTCGCCGTTGAGATTGAGCGTAGCGATCACCGCATGCTCCTCGGGGTGAAGGAGGATTTCTTGCAGGAAGGCATCGCAGATGCAGTCCTTGATCACGATACCGCAAGGCAGCTCACACCAAGGGCCTTTGCCAATGGGAGTCGCGCCGAATTCCTTCACCGCGAGCTCATAGCCCCAATCGCGGAAACCGCCTTCGGTGAACTTCATAATATTCCCCTTGTGGACGAGTGTCACACTGGGACGCTTGTTATCAATCGCATACTGAATCGCCGAGCGCACGAGACGCTCCGTCCCCTCACGAGAAACAGGCTTGATACCAAAGCCAGACGTCTCAGGGAAGCGCACCTTCTTCGCGCGATCAGGATGCACCTGACTCAGCCATGCATAAAACTCAGCGGCCTCCGCCCCTGCACTCTCGAACTCGATCCCCGCGTAAATATCCTCTGTATTCTCGCGGAAGATCACCATATCCACCTTCTCAGGATGCTTGACAGGCGTCTCAATCCCTTGAAAATAAACCACAGGTCGCAGACAGCAATAGAGATCGAGCCCCTGACGCAGCGCGACATTGAGCGAGCGAATCCCACCGCCGACAGGCGTGGTGAGCGGTCCCTTGATGCCGACAAGATACTCTTGGAAGGCCTGCACGGTCTCGTCTGGGAGCCAAGTACCCTGCTGGTCAAAGGCCTTTTGCCCAGCGAGCACCTCCTTCCACACCAGCGCGCGAGCATCACCGTAGACGCTCTGCACAGCGGCATCAACGACGCGCGAGGCTGCCGCCCAGATATCGGGGCCAGAGCCGTCGCCAATAATAAAAGGAATAATAGGATAGGCAGGGACATGCAACCCCTGCTCGGTCATCGTGATGGATGTAGCGTTTGTCATAAAAGGAGAGAAGGTGCGAATCATCAGCTCTACTGAGCGGCACCGACGGCGAGCACCTCGCGCAGGATAATGGGGCTTCGTGAGTTCAGCGCGCTCACACGTATTGTTTTCAAATTAAAGGCGGCATCGAGCTTCCACTCCTCATAGCCTTCTAGAGCAAAGCCCATTTCATGGAACTCGCGACTCAGCGTCTCGCCTTGGGCATCCTCGAGCTCCACACGGAATCCACCGAGCAGCTTGCCCGCAGGATTCGCCGAGCCACCGCCGTAGACAACGACAGAATTGACAGCAGCGCCATTGCCCGCGAGATCAGCCTGCCACCATGCGGGTCTGCCGCCTGCGGCCTCGGCTATAGCCACCTTGGCATCATTCTTCGTCGAGCCATCGAGAGCCTGCTGAGCGGGGAATTTCTTCGCAAATCCGCTCTGAGTCGCCTCACTGCCCGCCAGCACATTCTTCTGCCCTGCAGGAATCACATAATCGGGCAAGTCATTATTCACATCAGGAGGAATGACCAGCTCCTCTGGATCCGTACTGACCTGTTTATTCGCAGGAGTCTTAGCAGCTGTATTTGTAGAAGCGGCGGCAACTACTATGGGCGTGGGTGCGGGAAGAGGGCGTGAGTTTTTCGCACAATAGGCAAAAATAGCCAACAAGATCACCGGTGGCACGGCATAAAAGAGATAATCGGGACGCTCGGGCGCAGCCTTTGTTTGAGCTACAGGAGCGGCTTGCTGAGCGCGAGGTACTTTTGAAACTGTTTTTTTGAGCCTTGCCATATGAGTACGCGATTGTGCGGGGTTCAGGGCTATTGTAGCAAACTCACAAAGAAATGCAACCACAAAGCCCGCCACCATCCAACTCCTATCTAGAGAGGGAAAAAGCGATCTAGATCGCGCAAGTGCCAGACAATGAGATTCGTCATAGCATTCACGGATTCAGAAGGCCACATATCCCCATCTTGCGAAGCTACAAATAAGCCACATACACGAACATAGTCAAAAAACGGCACTCCGTCAGAATCGTATCATGATTGCCACACTCGATAAGGAAGTTAGTATTGGTAATAAACCAGCTATAGAAAAAGTAGCTTGATTTTGCAGAGTGGAC
>CAYJOV010000164.1:0-4835 GCA_964371905.1 uncultured Akkermansia sp.
GGGGCTCCATGTCGTCTTCGTCGTCATCTTCGCCGCCGCCTTGGGGCTCCATGTCCTCTCCTTCGCCTCGGGCGGCTAAGGCAGTCGCAGAGACGCTCTCATCGGGTGGGGGGACGATGATTTCTTCTGCGAGAGCAGGACTGATGAGTGTTGGGGTGGTGATAGCAAGCGCAAGCGCTGTAGGTAAAAAGTGTTTCATATACTCTATAATAAGGGAAAGGGGAGAAAGTTCAAGCTCATTTTATCTAATAAATGCTAGGGCTTGTACGATGTGCATCAGCTGCTAGGGAGGAATTTCGACATGCCTAGATGCCTTGTTTTATCTATCCTTCCACGCCTCATCGCGGAGCTTGCCGACGCGCTTGATGAGCTGGGCTGAGCTCTCGGAGCTTTTTTCCTATCGCTGTGAGCCCCTGAGAGTAGCAGGGTGCAATCAGCAGGAGAGAGACTACTAAGGCGTGCTTCATAGCGGGATGATGAGGGTAAAAAAGTACACCCACATTCTCTCGGAGTGTGGGCGTGCTTTTGATAATTGATAGAAGTGTCAGGGATGCTTTATTCAGCAGCCTTGTCGAGCTTTTCGCAAGCGGCCTTCAGCTCGGCGCTGTCGAAGTACTTGATCTCAATGAGGTGTGCCTTGACCTGATCCATGGCTTTGCTCATGGCTTCGAGTTGTTCGGCGACTTCGGGATCTGCGAGTTGCTTGCCGAGCTCGGCTTGCTCCTCTGGGCTCATGGATTCAGCCAGCTGCTGCATCGCTGTCTTGAGCTTGGCGAGAGTGTCGGCGAGCTTTTCGACGAGGGGGGCTGCTTCTGCAGGTGTGGTTTTACCGTCTTTGAGAGCACCGAGGATGTCAAGGTACTGATCAGCGACTTCAATGGTAGCACCCATGAGTTCGCCGAAGACGTCGATCTTCGATTCTTCTTCTGCGGATACGGTCATGACGAGCGCAGGTGCTGCGCACAGGGCGAGGAGATAATTTGTCTTCATCGATCGGAACTATATAGTAGAGCACTGGGCTTGTCAAGATTATTAGGCGGGTAACTAAAAGTTACTTTCTTGTATCAAATGATTTTGTTTTGGGGCTCGTGGCGTTCATGAGACTTAGTAGGTGAGCTGGACAGGGGGGGCCTTTTTCTCGGGCTTCTTGACGGGCTGAGTATTACGGTAGTAGCGCACGTAGTCGATCTCAAAGCGCGCGGGGTAGTCGCTGGCCTTGGGCTGCTCAGGCCAGGTGTCAGGGCCTCCGATGGCGGTGTTGATGATGAGGTAGGCGGGGGTGTTGAAGGGATTCACCCCATTGGGGTAGGTGGCGACTTTGCTGTCGAAGTTGGCCACCTCGACGTCGTTGACAAAGACGCGTATGCTATCCTTGTGCCATTCCATCGCATAGACGTGGAATCGCTCGTAGGGATAGCGCAGCCAGCGGGTGAAGCCCTTCGATGTCGCCTTGCGCTCGCCTCCCTTGCCCCAGTGAAAGGTGGTGTAGCAGAGACCCGGATGCTGGGAGAGGTGCTCCATGATGTCGATCTCGCCATTCGTCGGCCAGGGCATGCCGTTGTCGCCGAGCAGCCAGATGGCGGGCCAGGCACCAGTGGCCTTGGGGAGGCGGGCGCGTATCTCAAGGCGGCTGCCGGGGGTGAAGTTCTTGATGCGCCGCGTGGTGACGGAGCCGCTGGAGTAGGGGCGTGAGGGCATGTGGAGATTCCAGCCGCCCTTGTCCTTTTTGGGGTCGTGTCGCGAGTTGGGCGTTTCTGCGTGGCGTGTGGTGAGGACGAGCTTGCCGTCTTCGAGGGTGACGGCTTCCTTTGTGTAGGTCTGTGAGGAGCCGTGGTTGCGCACGACGCCGAGCTCGTAGTCCCACTTGCTCAGGTCGAGCTTGTCGCCTGAGAACTCATCGTGCCATTCGAGCTGCCAGCCGCCCGATAGGGTCTGCGGGACGCTCTCGGGGGTGGAGGCGTGGAGTGCCTGATGACTCAGGAGGGCGAGAAGGAGGCTCGTGTAGCGGTGTTTGTTCATACTGGGATAAGAGTGTATCATCTCGGTGGGGGAGAGATCAATGCTATTTCTGTGCATGCGGGGTAGAAAGAATGGGCTTGTCATGGGGCTGGCTCTGTGTTTATATAGTGGGCTATAGAATGATTTTATGATGACTTTCTCTTCTTTCTCTTCTTTTCTCTCGGCACATCTTTCTGGCTCTGCGCGTGTGGGGCTGGCTCTCGGTGCGCTGTCCTTGTTTTCATCTGCTGCCTCGGCGCAGGAGGCGCGTCTCAAGTCTCTGGAGGCTCGTGTGAGTCAGCAGGAGCGTGCCGTGGCTCTGCTGCAGAATGAGAGCGAGGTGCTCGCGCAGAATGTCTATTCTGTCTTGGAGTGCGCCTCCTTGGATGGCATGATTCTCTCGCTGGTAGCTGATAGGGCACAGGTCTTTTCCTCAGGCTCGTCGGGGGTGCATTTTTATGCCATGTCGCGTATGCAGCGCTATGAAGAGTGGCCGTGGCGTGATGAGAAGCTGCGCCCTGAGGAGAGGTGGGGATCGCCTATCGAGTTTGGCAAGGACAAGTGGCGCAGTGATAATGAGGAGGGGACTTATACGATGCAGCGTGTCGGCGAGAGTCGGCTGTATCTGGAGCTGGAGGGGGAAGAGTGCGGTATGATTGTGCTCTTGCTTGATTTTAATAGTTCGAGCTCGGGGGCGGCTGTGAGTATCGTGGAGCACAAGTTGATAAAGCAGCCTTTTACCTTGAATCCTAAGGCTGCGCCCGAGCCTGAGCTCGGTGATAACGTACCCGAGTCCTTTCATGAGGCTATTTTTAATATAGACAATCATGTCGTCTATGTGAAGGGGGAGAAGGCCTACTACGCGCGTCCCGAGCTGCCGCTGCGCTATCATGAGGTGAAGCCTGAGATGAAGGCGGGGGCGAAGGCTGGGGAGTTTGTCGATCAGCTGGGCACGCGTTGGAGGCTCTGCGAGGAGTTCCTCTATGAGGGGCTGGGTCACGAGGCCTTGTTGCGCGTGTTGGTGGACGGTCCGCAGGGCTTTGAGCTGGGCGGGGCGATCTACCGCAGCAGCAAGGAGGGTGGCTATGTGATTGCGGATGTTCCCGCGATCGTGGAGCTGCGCTCGGGCGCGGGCAATGGCTATTCTGGGGACGTGACGGGGTATGCGGGTGCGTCTGAGGCGGCGGGCGGTGCTCCTCGTGCGCTGAGTGAGATTCATATCACGGACTACGCTCCAAATAAACCCGCCGAAGCGACCGATGCTGATGCAGCGGAGTGAGGCAGGAGGAGTCTGTCCTACTATATAAGTAGTATGGCTGTGATGCGTACGCGATTCGCCCCCTCTCCGAGCGGGCCTATGCACGTGGGGCATGTGCTCGCTGCCGTGGAGGCGCGTGACTACGCTCTGCGTGGGGGAGGGGAGTGTCTGCTGCGCATCGAGGATATCGATGCGCGCTGCAAGCCCGAGTGGGTGGAGCTCATGGAGCGTGATCTGCGCTGGCTGGGGCTGACCTTCGACGGCGAGGTGCTCTGGCAGAGTCGGAGCTTTGACCGCTATGCGGCGGCTCTCTCGCGTCTGCGTGAGGAGGGCTTTCTCTATCCCTGCTTTTGCACGCGCGCGGAGATACGCGCGCAGATGCTGGAGAGTGGGCGCGCTCCTCATGAGGAGCTGGGATTCCAGTATGAGGGGCAGTGCCGCGCTCTGCCGCCTGAGCAGGTGGAGGCGCGCTTGGCGCGAGGGGATGCGCATGCGTGGCGGCTGGATATGCGCCGCGCGGAGGATGTGCTCGGTGTGCTCTCTTGGGTGGATAAGCTGCACGGGGAGCAGCATGTCGTGCCCAGCGCGTGGGGTGATCCTGTGCTGGCGCGCAAGGAATTCCCCGCGAGCTACCATCTCTGTGTGGTGATGGATGATGCGATGCAGCAGATCAGTCATGTGACGCGAGGGCTGGATTTGTTTTCCTCGACGCATCTGCATCGGGTGATTCAGGGGCTGCTCGGGCTGCCTACCCCGATGTACCGTCATCACGGATTGATTTGTGATGCGCAGGGCAAGAGGCTTGCAAAGAGGGATGGCGCGCGTTCTCTCTTGTCGCTGCGCGAGGCTGGATTGACGGCGCAGCAGGTGCTGGATTCGCTCCAGCGAGCCCTAGAAAATGGCGGGATTTGGACGCTTTAAGTCAATGGGGAAAAAAAGTTTATTATTCCGTAGAAAAAGGCTTGCAAAGTGTGTCGATTCGAGTACAATGCTCGTCCATCTGTCTGTGCTAAACAGCATAGTAGTCAGATGATTTTATCGGGTTGCCGCCGGATAATCGGTAAGTTTCCTCCAAAAGAGATGCTTGCTAATTGTTTTAAAGCGCCTGAATAACAACAAACTAGAAGGAAACATGCCGACCATCAATCAGCTCGTCCGAAAAGGACGTATCGTACCAGAAGTGAAGTCGAAGTCTCGTGCTCTTCACAGCTGCCCTCAGCGTCGCGGTGTCTGCCTACAGGTTATGACCCGTACGCCTAAGAAGCCTAACTCCGCTCTCCGTAAGGTTGCTAAGGTTCGCCTCACCAATGGCGAAGAAGTAATTGCTTACATCGGTGGTGAAGGCCACAACCTCCAAGAACACTCCATCGTGCTTGTGCGCGGCGGTCGTGTAAAGGACTTGCCAGGTGTTCGTTACCACATTGTTCGTGGCGCACTCGACTGTCTCGGTGTCGATAAGCGTCGTCGCGGTCGCTCCAAGTACGGTGCGAAGCGTCCTAAAGCAAAATAATTAATTTCTAATACTATCTCATACTATGGCTCGTCGTAAACGCGTCTACAAGAAGATTGAACGTCGTGA
>CAYJOV010000165.1:0-4716 GCA_964371905.1 uncultured Akkermansia sp.
AAAAATAATCCCCCACACCAGCAGTGACAGCAGTGCTGCAAAGCTCAGCAGCAGTACTCCCAGCTTCAAGTAAAAGATCAAATCAGCCCTTGTACGATGCGAGACCATGCGATATACACGCCTCGCGCTATCCTGATCAGCCAGACGCGAGCGGCGAGAGTTAGGCTTCATCTACCCCTCCTTTCTCGTCTCCGCCATGATAAGCCAAGAACTCATTGAGAACCTTAAGCGCATATGTCACTTTGCCACAATGCAGATTAAACTCCATATCAAGGCAGGTAATAAGCTCAGGCACTGCCTCAAGATGCCGTTTTGCTGCTGAGGCGTGGATCACTATCTTGAGAAGTCTTTGATAGTCTTCCTTATTAAGCAAAGCTACTCTCAGCTCCGTCTCTAGCAGCTTCTGCTCTCGCTCGGCTTCATTCGCTTTCCTCGCGGCTTCATGCACGACCTTCTCCGCGCTCGCCGTCAGCCGCTGGGCATCGGCGAGCTGCTGCTCCAGTTCATATATTCGTTGTTCCTTATCCATGATAAATAATATTGGTTATAAAAGATGGTCTAGGAGGGAATCGAACCCCCTTTTCTACTCTCCGCACGAGCAGCCCCTACCAAGAGGACACTAGACCCAGTATTTTTGAATTGCTACCACCTGCCACCCCTGACCTAGCTAGATCAGGAGCAGCGTTTGCACATACCAATTCTATATTATTAATTGTTGTTCGTTATAGTAATGATAGCTCCATCTAGACGACGAGCTCCGACTGGATTGAATGATGCGTGATCATAGTTATTATTCTTGTGTAAATCCCCCACAGCACCCGCTGCGGGAGAAAGCCGTCTCGGGGACTCGAACCCCAATGCCTCCACTCATCACAAAAGACAGCAACCAGCGACAGCGCGTGCGAGCAGTTTAGCCTCATGCTCAGGAGCAGTATTCGTTGGGTTAGCCCCCTTTAATACAGGGGTAATTAGGAGTTGGATCTTTTTGGAGACCTTAGTAGTTGGAAGTGCATCCAGTCTGCACCTCTCAGCTTGCCGAGATTCTGGAAATCGTATTTCTCCCACGCCTCGATCCATGCGCGGTACTCGGGGCGGGCGAACAACGCCTGACTCGTCGGAGTGCGCAGCCCATTACGAGAAGCATAGAAGTCAGCCGCAATCCCCCACGCATGAGAAGAAAACTCTGAGCCACCGCGCGAACGACGAAAACAGTAAGCACCGCTGAATCGATCAAGCCCCAATCTCTTAATTTCATCATGTCCATACACCCGCAGCACCTCCGAGAGAGCTGCATGCATACGGTCAGCAGCGAGCCTATGCACCTGTATCGTCTCTACGGCAATGTTGCCGTAGTAGAGCTGATAAGGAGGAATGATATTAACAAGCTGGCTCGGCCCAGGCTTCCCGAAGACACTCTTGCCGCTCCGCAGCTCCCGCAGCGTGGGGATGCGCAGCGGCTTAATAACCTTCGATGGCGTGTAGACCTGCAGCCTAGGCTTCGCAGAAGCCTTACCGCCGAGACGCTTGATCATTGCATCCAGCGTCTCCTTCCCCATACGCCCATCAGCCTTGATGCCTAAAACCCTCTGAATCCACATAATCTTATCGACATTGCGACGCGAATATTTAATTGTAACTAATCCTCCTTCCTCTTCCAATTCGCGAATAGAGCCCTCGACTCCCCACAGCTGTCTGATTTGAGTTGCTGTAAGTACTCTAGGCATTTCTTTTGTCGTGCCGCTCTGAGTTTTTGCTGCTCGCGCAGCGCGAGAGCTCTGTCTGCCTGTATAGAGAGCAGCAAGATTACAGCTGTCACCATCATCCCCATGAGCGACCCTAGCCAAAACACAGGGCTTATCATCATATCTGTCATTGTTGTTTTCTTCTACATAGTTAAAAATAAAATCAGACGCCCCCCACGCGCACAAGCCCGCAAGGCAAAGCCAGAAGCACAAAAGCAGCCATCCGATACAATTCTTCATAAATTAATTACCTTTCCAAATCTCGATAGAGCATTCCTACGGTAGAGAAGCTCCTGCAAGACCTCCTCGCGCTCGCGCACAGACATCCCCGCGCACTCAGCATGCAGGTAAGGCAGGATTCTACTCTTGGTAGTAATCAGCCTTGCTACCCGCCAGACACGATCGCAAGTGTGATTGTACACATACTTCCAGCACCCTTCACGTGAATCCACAGCCTTGATCATACGCGCCCCATAGCTAATAATAGCACCCAGCTGCATCGCCTCGCGTCCGCCCATCAGCTTACCCGCAAGATCGCGGAGCAGCCACCTGTCAGCGTGACACAGCGATGGAGCGAGAGCCAGCAGCCTCTCCACATCATCCCAGCGCGCGAACGCTTCGACCGCGTCAACCGCGTCAAGAATCTCAAAGAACCTCTTCTGCACAGCCTCATAACATCTCACCACTGACTGCTCCATCGCCGCCCTCAGCAGCTTACGAGCACGCGCCAGAAAGCACAGCATCAGCCCCCGCGCATCCTTGGTCTGCAAGACCGCCCGCAGAGGGCAGATCCACAAAGCCTCCTTGCACAGGGCCACAAAAAGCCCCGACCTCATCCCGATAGCCTTCATGATAGAATAATAAGTAAATCAATGTAGACAAACAGAGCCAAGGTATAACCCAGCGCATACCAACGATACCTAGAGTTCTCTTTCTCAAGACCAAAATCCCATTTTGCTAGACTTCTAATTATAAGCATAAAGAGTACAAGGGCAGGAAAGGCAAGAGACATGATCACTTCGCGCCTCCCTTCTTCTTGAGACCCAGTACCAGCCGCTCCACATCCTCAATGCAGAACCTCTCCACCCCCGTAGACATCGTGCCACGAGCATTCACATACTCAGGGGAGAATCTACGGATCTTATCACTATGACGAGCCAGCAGCATATCCAGCTGCGGATTAAAACCCTTCACACTCTCAAAGCCAAAGTAAGCCGAGAGCTGCGCGCGCGTTGCATAGCCCTGCTTCACAGGGGCCTCGATACGAGCCGCCAGATTTACCTGCAACTCTTCAAACATAGCCGCCGCCTGCTCCGTCGAGCACACCGCCGCAGGAGGCGACACACGGCTCGCAGCATCAAGAAAAGCACTCATGATCTCAATTAGCAGTTAGCAGCCTCCAGCCCCAATCTCTCAATAGCCTCACGCGCGAGACTCAGCAATACAGGCGTACCCTCATGCTTCATCTCGAAAAAGCGCAACAGCCGAAGGGACTCGCCATCCGAATCATGAGTTGCCCAGCCATGAATCAACACATCCGCGACAGCCAGCCCACACTGGGCAAAGTCACAATGACCCAAGCCCAGAGCATAGTTCACACATTGCCTCACATCCTCCGTCTTCATCGTCCAGTCTTTCGACTCGTGCAGCAAGCAGATGATGAAATCACCAGTATTCTTATCCTCAATGCGCTTTGGCGACTCACTCATAGCCTCGTAGCCGTAGAGCTCCTTGAGCTTGTCCACTACCATATAGTAAAGAAAGCTCTGCCAATCCCCCTGCATATCCACAGTGACCGCCCAGCTCAGCGACTCTGCGGGCGCATCGGGATTCTGCGTAGGCTCATACACGGAGAAGCTCGCCGTAGAGTCCACCATATCGCTATAGACGTTGGCAAAATAGTACGTACCTTCACGCTCTCCATGAGAGTAGACCCAGTAGGCGAGCTCTTGCACATCGGCGAGCGACTTCTTCTTTTGATTGGCAAGTGCCGGAATAGATTGAGTATTCATAATATTGAAATGAGTTAGGATTATTAAAAATAGAAATAAAGAAAAAAGGTGCTGCCTGCTTCACGCTTTGAGAGATGTGATTACCATGACAGCACCCCACCGGCAGCGTTTGGAAGTTGCAAAGAAGTTAGCTATACGACTCCATTAAGTGCCCTTTCAAGCTCCTCCGCGTCTTGGTATGCGCTGCTGAGCTCATCGCACAAGTAGCCCCAGTTGGCTTCACGTTTTTCCTTCTTGCTCTCGCATTTGAGATACTTGTTATGAAGGTTCGATTCGCGTATTGCGCTTTCAAGGTGGCCTATTAGCTCTTTGGCTTTCGCTATAGCATCGTGCAATGCGCCGATGTTTTCTTGCGGGATGAGCTCTGACTCATCTAGTTCGTGAAAAGTGGTCATAGCGATGGAGCTGCGTAGTTCGAGTTAGAAATCACCAACAAGAGCGTAGGCTTGTTATAAACGCCACGCCTAGCTACCACATAGTAATTCGCCCCTAGAATGGGCGCGGGGCGTTGCAGTACATCATACTCGAGAGCCCCCTGTTCCTCATCGCACACGTAGCACTCTCGCCCATTGGTGCGAATCTCACGCGCCTCATCTAGCGTGAGGAGGCGGCAGTTCTTAGGGAGCTCGGGGGAGGCTGGCTCTGGCTCAATTTCTGGTTCGCCCAGAGCGATATAGAGAATTGAATTGTGAGTCTTGATCTGCGTCAATGCAGCTCTCAGCATACTCTCCTGCCAGTCTGTCTGCGTGATTGGGTCAGCCTCGGCGTAGAGTCTGGATTGTATGCTATCGCCTATCTTGACGACGAGCATTGCCATAGGGTGATACGATGCAGCCTGAGCTTTGATGACAAGCTCAGCGGTGATGGGGCGTGCTGGGATATAGCTCTCACTAGGGTCTAGCTTGAGAGCGTTGATAGCCTTAATTAGGTCGTGAATTGTTTTCATGGTGATTGAAGGGGGG
>CAYJOV010000166.1:0-4682 GCA_964371905.1 uncultured Akkermansia sp.
CTGTAACACTGATGCTAGTACCACCAGTATTGGTCATCGTACCATCAGCCTGCACGCCAGCAACCACGACATCGACTTCAAAGCTACCACCAGTAATGGTCACGACCGAGCCACCATAGCACGATGTACCCGAATGCTGGTTGAATGAGCCCATGACGAGCTCATTAAAGGTACCATCATTGACCGTCACACGCGTCTGGCCTGTGATCGTCGCCGTCCCCCCGTGAATCTGGCTCGCGCCCGTCACACGATCGTTAAAGATACTACCCGCTCCGTTGATCGTCACATTGGTATTGCCTGTGAGCGTGGAGGTCGCACCTGCGACATGATAGCTGCTCCCCATGATACCAACGCTCGTGTCGGCGACATCAAATGTCGCGCCATTGCCCGTGATCTCGATGAAGGTATCACCCGTGCGTGTCGTCCTGCCGCTACCATCAATAAAGGAATCGCCGATGATCTGTTGGGCAAAGGTCAGATTCGCCGTACCATCGACGCGGATGGTGGAGTCGCCATCCTGCCCGATCTGCCAGCCATTGTAAGAGAATGAGCCACCGATGAGTTTTTTCGTAAAGCTGGTCGCCTCGGTGAGAGTCACCTCATCGAGATCAATATTGATCTGCACATCCCCATCGAGCATAGCGCCTATCCCCCCAGGTGAGGTATTGGAGATCCACGAGCCAGCCCCAATGATTCTATCATTGTAGTTGTAGTGATTATCGGATGAGGAAGTACCATTCAGATAATCTGCTGAATTAGTAGTCAAGGGAGCATAGACAAAGATGTTGACATCGCCCGTCTGCACCGGTACATCCTGATGCGCTGTGGTAGGGCCCCCGATGATGGTGCCCGTGAGAGTATCTGTATAGACGCTGATGTAGACATCACCTGTGAAGGTCGAGTTCTGCCCATCCTGATGGTTACCACCCACGATATGCTCCACCGTGCCCTCAGCCTGATTGACCACGATATGAGTGTCACCGATGAAGTTATAGGGGGTCGAGCCGCCATTCACCCAAGAGGCATCATTGCCCCCTACGATAGCATCCCATGTACCGCCTGTCACCATGATCCACACATCAGTGACAAGACCTGCGGCGTTGACCGTATTGTTCCCACCAAAGACGCTACCCGTGCCCGAGTCTGCATTGAGGATGACTGAGGTCTTGCCTCCAGCATTATACTCGGCTAGATTGCTCAGGTAGGTATTACCCGTGAAGCCCGTAGCAGTCTTAATATCCAAAGGAGCTTGAGCGACTACGCTAGCCCCCCAGTTGATATCCCAGCCACCGATGTCAAGCGTGGCATCGGCATCCAGCGTGAGCAACCAGCTGCCCGTGCTATTATCGAGGGTGTAATCTGTCACTTCTTCATAGCCCACGATATTGATATTCGCCTTAGTGACGCTTGCGTCTATGCCCAAGTCGTAGGCGCCATTCCCCTTGATGTCTTCGATAATCTCAAGGATGATGACATCCAAGCTCGCGGTGATCGTGCCCCAATTCGTAATGGAGATCGGCGCGTTTTCAGAAGAATCATAAATCAGACTCGCCTTGGTCGCGCCCAGAGTCAATGTATCAATCGTCGTGCTGCCAACGCTCGTCATATACAGCGAGCCGCCCTCATTGATCGCAAGGCTCGACAGCGTGGATGTACCAGCACCCGTCTGCGAGAATGAGTTCGTGGTCAGTGTCGCGGTGCTTGAGAAGCTACCATCCACACCCTGAGCGAGTGTCACCGAGTTGGCACTCATCGCGGAGTTAATCGTCAGCGAGCCCTCGCCCTGCATGACAAAGTCGTCTCCGCGCAGGCTACCCGCACCCGCATTCTCAATGGTGGCACTCTTGCCAGCCCCTTGCGTGACGGTGGAGAGAGTGAGGCTATGGAGAGTATGCCCCCCCATGTCGATCGTGCCTGAGTAGTCGACTATCTCGCCAATGGAGACGCCGAATGCTTGGTTCACGCCTGTAGGGTTGAAAGTTAACTTGGAATCACCTGTAAACTCTTCAATATGCATCAAGCCATTATACGTGTTCTGAAGGAAGCTATCACCCGTCACTTCCATACGCTCGACAGTCATCGTGCCTCCGTCCATGTCAAAGTTGTTGAAGGTACCGCCATCCATCTGGACAGTCTTGTATTGGGTGGCACTGTTGTTGTTGTACCATGTAGCTCCTCCGCGCATAATAATCCTTTCAAAGGCAACCGTAATTCCAGCGCCTTCACCGCCACCTATCTGTAAGTTGCCCTCGGTCATATCCAGCGTACCTGAATACGTCAGGCTCGACTGTATATTCAGATAGGCAGTACCCGACTTGGTGATCGTGCCAGAGCCTGCGAGCCCTGCATTGATTCTGGTACTAGCAATGGTCTCGATAAAGCTATCTCCTGTGGAGGTGAGCAGCTGGTTGACAGCTGTCGCGACGTCTCCCACGGAAGCGAGTGTCGCGTCCTCGAGAGTCATCGTCGCGTTGGTAAAGCCGACGCCATCAATCGAGAGAGTCGCACCTGCTTGTGCGATCAAATCGTACTCTGCATTCAAGGAGATGGCAGGGTCCGCAAAGGCGAGGGTGCCAGACTTCACGATGACACTACCTGAGAAATCCTCAAGTCGCGCCTCATAATTCAGCGTATTACCATCACCAGGATTAAGCTCGAGCGTGCCTGCATTGAGCACACGCGCATCGGCATGGAGCACGGCACCCTCAAGGCTGAGCGTGCCATCCAGCACGATCGTGCCATTCAAGGTGTAGGCTCCCGATGCATCACTCTTCAAGGTGACATCTGCCCCCGTGTCTATCGTCACCTGCCCTGTCGAGATACTCTCCGTCAAGGTCACCGTCGGAGTACCAGTAAAGGTGACACTATCACCATCAGCAAAGGTCTTGCCAGCCTCAAAGGCCGTCCCGATCTGCCAATTAATAGCATCATTGGAGGTGTAGGTGTGGAGATCCCCGACTTGCGTGATCACGAGCTCTCCATTAGCATTAAAAGCAAAAGTATGACCAGCGGTCGTAAATCCTGTGATATTGTCCTTGGTCAGAGTAGTAAATCCACTATCAGTCCCTGTGAGCGTGACGAGACTATGCGTCCCAGCCCCCGTGATCCCCATCTCGCCGAGGTTGAATCGGACACCCGTCCAATCCAGCGTCCCATTATTCGTAATGGTCATCGTACTCGTCAAGGTACCCGAGATATTCGCCGTCTTGCCCGCATCGACAATCAGCGTACCTGTACCGCCCAAGTTTCCTGTGATATTCGTCGTGCTGCTTTGCAGCGTCAGCTGGCTACCTGCTGCGATGGTCGCATTGGTCAGCGAAAGAGTGCCAGTCCCTGTGATCGCTGTCGTCCCAGCCGTGGTCAGCGTCGCGATCGTCGTAGGCATAGCAGAGAGATCCAGCGTCGCGCCTGCCTGCATGCTCACCGCACCATTCAGTGCCAGCGAAGCTGCGCCCGAGAGGGTACTCGTCCCCGTGCCACCGATGGTGACAGCCCCACCGACTGTCGCCGCATCCGAGAGGAGCACGATACTGCCCGAGTCGAGGGTCAAGCTCCCCGTAGGCAGCACATTCGCATTGCTCGTACCTGCGGCAGTCGTGGTGTCATTGACGAGATTGAGAGTCGTGCCACCCGTGATGGCGAGATTGTAGGTGTGCTGAGTGCCAGGATTGTTTGCCGTATCCGAGTAGTGGTAGTCGAAGATACCACCGCCTGTGATTGTGGTCGTGTAGCCTCCATCCCCCGTCAAGTCAGCCTTAAAGGTCAGAGTCTTGCCCGAGGCAATGTCAAAGGTGATGTTGTTAGGTCCCGCCGAGAAATTGCGTGCGTACTGGTTTGCTGCGACAGTGAGATTACTCATCAAATCGATGGTAAAGTTTCCATTGATATCAAGCAGGGCGTTACCGACAAGCCCATTGATAAAACGTTCTCCATCATTCGTCGCCACGAGCGAGGCTCCATCCACATTCACGACCAATCCCGCGAGCACACCTGACCCAAAGTTCCCCGTGTAATTCAGCACGGCATTCTCACTGCCCGTGTTAAAATAGACGATATTGCCTGTCCCAGCCCAGCCGGTGAGACTTTGCAATGTCGAGCCAGTGGGTCCTGTGAAGATCACATCAGCCGCTCGCGTCTGCTCGTGGCTGAGGACATAGCTGACGGCACCTATACTCAGCGTGCTCGTTGCAATAGTGGTTGAAAAAGATGTAACAGCAGCATAACAAGACAGTAATGCTGTACGCAGTAAACTAGGAAGATGGAGTTTCATAAAAAAGCTTAACGTGACACTACTACATACCACAAGTAGCCACGTTTTACAAGCACAAAGCCCCCCCCCTATAAAATAACAAGCCTGCGACAGCACAAAAAAAACCTCCCTCATGCCTATCAAAGCACAAGGGAGGATGAAATGTGTAAGAATCTCTCTAGATCTTAGAAGGAGAAGCGGTAGCCCGCCGTCGCGCTGAAGCTATTCTGATTCTCGCGCACCTCGAAGTTCGCATCGAAGAACAGGCTGCTCGTGCCACTCATGATGGGGACGACGAGCCCAGCACCGACCTCAAGGCCGTACATGCCGCGCTCCGCACTCGTCACCGTGCTGCTCTCCGTACCACGTGCCATCGAGACACTCGCCTCACTGCTGTCATCGCCAAAGTCAGCCTTGGCCATGGCGCGCAGCG
>CAYJOV010000167.1:0-4640 GCA_964371905.1 uncultured Akkermansia sp.
AAACAAGGACGCGACATTCATGGAGAATGTCGCGTCCTTGTTTAAAAAATGCAATAAAACTTAAGCTCTGCGGCGACGGCGCATCACGAGACCTGACAAGGCGAGCAAACCAAGTGTCGCGGTGCTAGGCTCAGGAATAGCGTCAAAGCTCTGTATGTGAGCGGAGCCAGCAAAGGATGACGCTGCGACTGCTAGGATATCACTCTGAGACAAGAGCCCATCATAAATGGTCAAATCCTCAGTCAGGATATTTTCATGTCGTCTATCATAACCGGTGTTGAACCCACTGGGTGTAACGTAGGTGAGTTCAGAGCTAGTCGTATCTAAGCCCGCGACACTGCCTGCAGCCGTGCGGATATCGCCAGCACTATTAACCACTGAGAGGGTAAAGCTATCACCCTGCATCGTGATACTGTAGCTCATCCATGCACCAGTCAGCTCATCAGTTGCTAAAGTCAATACATTATTACCAGCAGTCTCATTACGTATGGCTACGTTATTACCACTCATGTATTGTAAGGCAAAAGTTGTTCCCCCATAAATGAAGGCGATAGGTCCCTTCCAGTCAGCATCAGCAATCAAACGACTAGAAATATTCAAGGTGATACCATCTGACGCAGACAAGCCTAGGATATTTGAGGACTTATCTCCCAAAGTATAAGTCCCACCCCTAGTAATGTTATCATTTCCATAACTACTATAGGCCATACCTGTACCTGAGGGATTCGACTCTCTATAATTAGCCCAACCAGACTGTACAATAGTTGTACCACTGGCAGCAAGCGCAGACGTACTGGTGAGGGTATTATTCGTATTGAGAGTACTGAAATCCAGTCCGTACTTAAGATTTATTGTTTCACTAGTAGCAAGAACAGGAGCAATCATGCCTAGCATCACAACGAATCGTTTTAATTTCATTAAAAATGCAATCTCCATAGGAAGATGATTTATCATATTTTGAACACGCTGACAAGCAAAAAAAACGCACTAACAAATTATTTAAAGCACATAGAAACAATGCAATAATTATCCTTAACAAATAAAACCATGCTTTCAAATAGATCGCCTCACCTCCTTAGCATGGAGACACCCTTTGCCATCCTGAGGTAGAAGACGGCTGAATGCGAGGCTGAATACGTAATCAGGCTTGAACGCCGCCGTCTTTTGCAGTACACTGCCAGCATGAGTATGCTGCACTGTCCCGACCTCTACCGCTACCAACGCCGCCGCTCCCGCGAAGTGATGGTAGGCGACCTGCCCATGGGGGGCTCACACCCCATCCGCATTCAATCAATGCTCACCTCCGACACCCTCAATACTGAGGCCTGCGTGCGTGAGACCCTTGAGCTCGTCGAGGCGGGCTGCCAGATCGTGCGCCTCACGGCACAGACGAAACGCTACGCGGCGAATCTCGAGCACATCGCCCGCGAGCTCCGCGCCGCTGGCTGCCCTGTGCCCCTCGTCGCCGACATCCACTTCAAGCCCGATGCCGCGATGGAGGCCGCCAAGTGGGTGGAGAAGATACGCATCAACCCAGGGAACTTTGTCGATAAAAAACGCTTCGAATCCCGCGACTACACCGACGCAGAATACGCCGAGGAGCTCGAGCGCATCCATGAGAAATTCACCCCCCTCGTGCTCTTCTGCAAGGAGCACGGACGCGCCATCCGCATCGGGGCGAATCATGGCTCGCTCTCCGATCGCATCCTCAATCGCTACGGGGACACGCCCCTCGGCATGGTGGAGAGTGCGCTGGAGTTCGCCCGCGTCGCGCGTGACTCCGATTATCATAATTTTGTCTTCTCGATGAAGGCCTCGAATGTGAAGGTCATGATCGCCGCCTACCGCCTCCTTGTAAAGCGACTCATGGAGCAGGGCGCGGACTGGAACTACCCCATCCACCTCGGTGTCACCGAGGCGGGCGAGGGCGAGGACGCGCGCATCAAGAGCGCGACGGGCATAGGCTCGCTGCTCGCCGATGGCATAGGCGACACCCTGCGCGTCTCGCTGACCGAAGATGCCGTCTATGAGATAGCCCCCGGCTTTGAGCTCGCCTCGCCTTACCAGCCCGACGCGCCCCAGCTCCCCGCGAGCGAGCAGGACGCCCCCCCCTGCTTTGACCCCTTTAGCTACACGAAGCGCAAGGCGGATCTCCTCACGCTGGGCGAGATGACGCTAGGCTGGAATGAGCCCGTGCGCGTCATGCTCCCCCAAGCAGCCGTTGAGAGCCTGAGCCCCGCGGAGATGAAGGACTTCATGCCCGAGCTCGCCTACGAGAGCACACCCTGCTGCGAGCTTGACCCGCGCGATGCCGCCGCCTGCGCCGCGCTCGCCGAGCAAGAGAATACCCTCGTCACGGTCGCCGATGGCGTGGACATGCCCGTCGTGCAGGCCTTCCGCCTCCTTGCTGCGCGCATCCCGACGCGCTTCCCCATCCTGCTCAAGGACACGCTCGGCGCTAGCGATCATCAGCTCTCCCCCCCCATGGCGGGCGGGGTCAATATAGGCTCGCTGCTCTGCGACGGTATAGGCAACGCCATCCTCGTGCGCCGCGAGGATGATCCCAAGGCCGCCGCCTACCTCGCCTTTAACATCCTGCAAGCGGCAGGCGTCCGCATCAGCAAGACCGAGTACATCTCCTGCCCCTCCTGTGGGCGCACGCTCTACAACATCCAAGAGGCCGCCGCCGAGATACGCGCGGCGACTGGACACCTCAAGGGGGTCAAGATCGGCATCATGGGCTGCATCGTCAACGGACCAGGCGAGATGAGTGACGCGGATTTTGGCTACGTAGGCGGCTCTCCCGGTAAGATTGATCTCTACGTGGGTCACCAGCCTGTGGAGAACAATATTCCCCAAGCCCAAGCAGTCGAACGCCTCATCGAGCTCATCAAATCGCATGGTCGCTGGGTCGATCCTGAGTAAAGAATGAGAGCCTTCAACGAAAAAAAATAGTTGGATAGCACTAACTACTCCATAATGTACTCGACAAAGTGGTGATGATCTGCAAGAATAGGCGCATGTCAATCATTCATTCCCCCAAGATCGCGAGCGTTAAAGCACGCGAGATCCTCGACTCCCGTGGCAACCCCACCCTTGAAGCCGAAGTCTGCCTCGAAGACGGCTCCTGCGGGCGCGCAGCAGTACCCAGTGGTGCTTCCACTGGTAAGCTCGAAGCACTTGAGCTGCGTGACGGTGACAAGAATCGCTACCTCGGCAAAGGCGTCCGCCAAGCCGTTGAGAATGTAAATACCAGCATCGCTGCTGCTCTTAAGGGCATGAATGCGACCCAGCAAGGTCTCCTCGACCTCGCTATGCTCGACCTCGATGGTACAGAAAACAAGGAAAAGCTCGGTGCAAACGCCATCCTCGGCGTCTCCCTTGCCGCTTCCCGCGCTGCTGCCAAGCACGTCGGTCTGCCTCTCTACTCCTACCTCGGTGGCAGCCACGCCAACATCCTTCCCATTCCTCTCATGAATGTGATCAACGGTGGTGCTCACTCCGATGCCCCCATTGATTTCCAAGAGTTCATGATCGTCCCTCACGGCTTTGATCGCTTCAGCGAAGCTCTCCGTAGCGGTGCTGAAATCTTCCACGCCCTCGGCAAGGTCCTCCATGGCCGCAGCCTGAGCACAGCCGTTGGTGACGAAGGTGGCTACGCCCCTGCACTCGGTGGCACAGAAGACGCTCTTGACACCATCATGCAGGCTATCGAAAAGGCCGGCTACAAGCCAGGTGTTGATGTCTCCATCGCCCTTGACGTTGCGAGCAGCGAGTTCTACGACGAAGACAAGAACCTCTACGTCTTCAAGAAGGGCGGCGGCGAAGAGCTCAGCCTCACCGAGCTCACCGACTACTATCGCCAGCTCAAGAACAAGTACCCCATCGTCTCCATCGAAGACCCCTGCGCCGAAGGCGACTGGGCAGGCTGGAAGTACCTCACCGAGAAGCTCGGTGGTGACACACAGATCGTCGGTGACGACTTCTTCGTCACACGTCCTTCCCTGCTCCAGCGCGGTATCAACGAAGACAGCGCGAATGCTATCCTTGTCAAGGTCAACCAAATCGGTACACTCTCCGAAGCTATGGAAGCCACACGCCTTGCACTCAGCAACGGCTACGGTGCTATCATCTCCCACCGCAGCGGTGAAACAGAAGACGATTACATCGCTGATCTCGCTGTTGCCACACAGGCTGGTCAGATCAAGACTGGCTCGCTCTCCCGTGGTGAGCGTCTTGCGAAGTACAACCAATTGCTCCGCATCGAAGAGCAACTGGGCGCTACTGCACGCTTCGGTGCAGGTGCACTCAAGTTCTAATTCTTGCGAGATTAATTCTAATCTTTTATCTAGCAGTCGCTTCCATCGAGGAGCGACTGCTAGACTGCTATAAAAGACTTGCGAATTTTTCGCAATATGCTATAGTTCTTCTGTGCTGCACCGCACAATTCCTACTAAGGAAGTAGTAAATAAAAGTCTATGAGTAGGATACACATAGATAGCGTTATACAAATAACTACCCGTCAAGAATATTAACGAATTAGACCAATAAAAAATAATGACAGCAAAACACTATAATGTATTGTGGATAAATAGTGAACACAAGGAATCAGAGACATTTATAAATCACGCCAAAGAAGA
>CAYJOV010000168.1:0-4565 GCA_964371905.1 uncultured Akkermansia sp.
ACGTTTTATCACAAGAAATCGTTTTTAAGGACAGCCTAGCCCCCCATCAATCACTCCAGCTATGAGCCCCCCACGCCTCACTTGGAGCGCGACTCATCCCCCCGAGCGCACGGCCTACCGCATCGTGCTCTGGGAAAGCAGTCGCCTCCCTGACGAGCTCCTGCACCACTGGCAGCAGGAGCGCAAGAAGCTACTCCAGCAGATGCAAGACGCTGGAGTCAAGGGAGCGCGCGGTCAGCTGCGCAGCTTCGAACAGCTCATGACGGACCTCAATACAGAGCTCATCGAGCAGCCTCTGTCCTTGAGCACGGGCGAGCAATGCCTTCGTACGCGCGTAGGCGAGCACGCGAGGCTTCTACGCGATGCCTCACAGCTCCTTGGCTATGAGCTCATCGGCGATGCTCTCATCCTGCTGTTGGAGCTCTCCGATGAGCGCCCCCTGCCCGAGCTGTTGCAGGCGAGCCTTGCCCTGCTTGAGCCCGCCATGAGCCTTGAGTGGTGCCCCAGCCCCCTCATTCAGGCTCTCAGTGCCGAGGACTGCCACAGCCTCCAACAAGAGCTTGGCGAACAGGGAGATACTGAAAATTCAAACACCCCCGAACAGCCCAGTCCATGGCAAGAGCTCGCCGAGGACTTTCACCACCTCACGGTCCTCGCCGAGGAGGCCAGCAGCGCGCTGCAAGCCTCATCGGGCAAGACCCTCGTCGATGCCACGCTCGGCGGCGGCGGGCATAGTGCACGCCTCCTCGCCGCGGGGGCGCAGGTCATCGGCATCGACCAAGATCCTGTCGCGCGCTGCGCTGCTGCGACGCGCCTAGCTGAGTACGGCGAGCGTCTACAGATTCTGAGCGGGAATTTCCGCGAGCTCAGCGAGCTGCTCGCGCACGAGGGCATCACCGAGGTCGATGGCATCCTCGCCGACATCGGTATCTCCTCGCCGCAGGTAGACTGCGCGCAGCGCGGCTTCTCCTTCCTCCATGACGGGCCACTCGACATGAGGATGAACCCCGAGTCCCCCTACAGCGCCGCTGACCTCATCGCCCAAGAGAGCGAACAGGCACTCGCCGACATCCTCTGGCAGTACGGTGAAGAGCGCGCCAGCCGCGCCATCGCACGCCGCATCGTGCGCGAGCGAGGCAATGCCCCCATCACCAGCACCAGCCAATTGGCGAGCATCATCGCCTCCGTCCTCCCCCGCAAGGGCAAGCAACACCCCGCCACGCGCAGCTTCCAAGCCCTGCGCATCGCGGTCAACGACGAGCTGGGCGCCCTCCATGCGCTACTCGATCAGGGCGTCAAGCTGCTGCGCCCCCAAGGCCGCATGGCCATCATCACCTTTCACAGCCTCGAAGACCGCGCGGTCAAGCGCTTCTTTGAGCGCGTCACAAGACCCGAGATCGACCGCCCCGAGTGGCCAGCCCCTCGCCCGAATCCCGAGTACTGTGCCCGCCTCATCACCCGCAAACCCATCATCGCCAGCGAGCAAGAACTAGCTCTCAACCCACGCGCACGCAGTGCCAAGCTGCGCGTCATCGAAAAACTCGCGACCCCCTCCACCTAAGCACCACACACCTTTCCCCACGCCATGCTCAACAATTCTCCCATCATCGTCAAGCAACAGCGCATGAGCCTCAAGCTCTGCGCCCTCCTCTTTGCCTTGTCCGCACTCATCGCCGTGGCAGGCGTCGACTACGCGCTCGTCACCAACGAGCATGCCATCCTCACAACCAGCATTGAGCGCGTACGCACCAAGACCGCCAGCGCGAGCGAATCAGCCAATACCTACATGGCTCGAGCACAGGAGCAGACGCATCGCTATGCCCTACTCGACCGACTCAGCCAGAGCGACTCGGAGCTCATCCCCATCAAGCGTGAGCAAATCCAGACCGTGCAAAGCGAGCTCTATCTCCCCCTCAGCACAGGCATGACGGGTCAGGGTGAGCTCACGCATCAACCCCGCGTGAGTCTCCCCCGAGCGCTCTAAGCGAGCAGAGCTCGATCAACCTCCACTCTTCTCTGTACCCCCATGAGACGACAGGTCAACACCTACGTGCGCTTTTTGTTTTTAAGCGGCTGCGTCCTCGCAGTCGCTACGACAGCTGCGCACAAGTTGATCGAGCTGCAAATCCACTCCGCTCACCAAAAGAATAGAATCACAGGTGAAGTCCCCGTCCGCACCGAGCGCATCCACGCGCAGCGCGGCATGATCATGGACCGCAACGGAGAGCTCCTCACCAACAACATTCTCAACTGCTCCATCATCGCAGACCGCATACACCTGCGCACATTCTCCCTCGTGCTCAATGGACTCAGCTACAATCAGGCCATACACGACCCCCAGTGGGCTCAGGCGAATGAAGATGAGCGCGAAGAAATCATAGCCCACTACAAGAGACGTCTCGACCGTCAAGCGCGTCGTCAACTCACTCAGGAGGAAAAAAATCAACTCGCACAGCGTAAAGCCAGTCTGAGCAAATCGAGCAACGACGAATACGACCCCGCCATCTGCGCCCAGTACTTCGCGCTCCATGATCAACTGGTCGCTGACATAATTTTTCCCTACGTCAACCATCTGAGCTACAACAACAAAAGCAAAGAAGACCTCAAAGCCCCCCCTCTGGAGAAGCAGGACATTCACGAAATGATTGACCAGAGGCAAACTCAGTCATATAATGAACAAGCGCGAGCTCAAAATCGTCCAACACGTACGATCCAACAGCGCATTCTTCTCGCCAAGGGACTGGCACCAGACCGCGCCGATGATCTACGCGAAGCTCTCAAGCGAGCTCGCATCAGCGGCGTCAGTCTAGAGACCATCCCCGACCGCTCCTACGCCGTGCCCGAGCATCTCGCGCATGTCGTAGGCTATGTGAATGCCAAGAACGTGGGCATCAACGGCATCGAGCTCTCCTTCAACCACCATCTCGCGGGGGTGAACGGACTGCGCGAGCACCGTACCAACTCACGCGGACAGATCATCCCCAACGCCGACGACCGCTATCTGCCTGCGCGACACGGACTCAACATCCAGCTCACCATCGATATGCGCATCCAGCGCATCGTGGAGGAAGAGCTCGATCGCGGTCTGCGCCTCTACAAGGCGAAGCGCGGCTGCATCATCGTCGTGCACCCCCAGACGGGCGACATCCTCGCCATGGCGAGTCGCCCCGCCTACGACCTCAACACCAAAGACATCATCACCCCCAACGGACGCGTCCCCTACAACAACACCCAAGGCCCCCAGCGCACCCCCCTGCGTGGCGAGTTTCACTACGCTACGCAAGCCCGCTATGAACCGGGCTCGACCTTCAAGGTCATCGCCCTAGCAGCAGCTATAGACAAAGGACTCATCAACATCAATACGCTCATCAACAGCAACCCTCTACCCATCCCCGGCGGCGGCACCGTCCGAGATGCGTACAACTATAGGCTGCTACCCGCGTGGGCCATTCTTAAAAAGTCGAGCAACCCTGGTACCGTACGCATCGCGCGCATGACTGGGTGGAAGAGCTACAGCGACTACCTCAATCGCTTTGGCGTGACGCGCCCCACGAGCATTGAGCTGCCCAATGGAGGCGGCTGCCTCGTCGCCGATGGTGAGAATGCGGTGAACTTTTCGCGCCTCGCCTTTGGCTACTCCATCTCCGTCTCCCCCCTCCACATGGCAATGGTCTATGCGACTATCGCCAACGATGGAGTCAGGATGAAGCCACGCCTCATCCACAAGATCACCGACCCCGACGGCAAGGTCTTTGACCCCTCCCCGCCTGTCGCCGAGACCCGCACGATCAAGGAGAGCACCGCACGCTCCCTGCGACGCGCGCTCGTGAGTGTCACCGAGAGCAAGGGGCGCCACGGACGTGGTACGGCAACCCTCGCGGCCATCCCCGGATTCGACGTCGCGGGCAAGACAGGCACCTCGCGCAAGGTCAAGGAAACAGGTGGATACGACCCCGAGAATCACACCGTCTCTTTTGCAGGCATGATCCCCGCGGACAAGCCCGAGCTCGTCATCATGACCGTCATCGATGAGGCGCGCACCGAGCGCGTCAGCATCAGTGGTGGCACAGTCGCCGCGCCCATCTTCCGCGAAGTCGCGCGCCGCCTCATCGAGCAGCTCCAGCTCACACCGGACAACGAGAAAAGCTACAGCAAGTATCTCCAAAGGCGACGCCGCGAAGACCCGAATCGCGCCTACTAATACCCCCTCCCATACACAAGCACACCCCCCATCATGAACAGCGAGACCCTCTTTTCCATCCTCAGCCAGAGTCACAGCACAGGCAGTGCCCCTGCAGAGATCCTCACCCTCACCGATGACAGCCGTCAAGTCAGCGAGGGGAGCTGCTTTGTCGCCGTAAAGGGAAGCCGCATCAATGGGCACGACCTCATAGACTCCGCGATAGACGCAGGAGCTTGCGCCATCGTCGCCGAGTCCGCGCCTAGCCCCCTCGCACAAGAGAAGGGCATTTACTGGGTGCAAGTCCCCGACTCACGTCAGGCGAATGGGGAGCTCGTCAGCCAATGGCACGGTGAGCCCAGCAAGCAGCTCGTCATGCTCGGCG
>CAYJOV010000169.1:0-4549 GCA_964371905.1 uncultured Akkermansia sp.
GACGTTTAATGGGTGTAAGTGTTTTGCAGATGCAGCGCATGTATTCGACATAAGCAGCGTCTTCATGGTCGTACTCGCCGAGGTTGTGGTAGTTTTCCTTGAGGAGTTGGAACTGCTTGGCTTGACTGGTGTAGAGGGCGTGGAGAGCGCGTTTATATTCTACTTTAGGTAGCTCTCTTACTTCTTGTAGAGCAGATTCACCGTAGAGGTAAATGGCTCTCCGTGCGATTTCCCAGTCGATGTAGAGAGAGGTAAGGTTTTTGCAGTCTTCTAGGTTCAGTCGGTGGATGATAACAGCCTCTCCACGGCTACTATTAATGAGGAGGTTTTTTTCGATGATACAGTCAACGAATTCTAGTGTTCTCAGTTCGCAGACGCGCAGATTGACGTGCTGATTAAAAGAGCATCGATCAAAGTGTAGTGTAGAGTCCAAGGCAACAATTTCTGAGAAATTGAGTTTACTGTCTTTTAAGTCGATTAAGATGAATATGCAGATTGTTTTAGAGAATTGCACAGAGTTGAAATTTATGTTACCTTCGTCAAATTCCGTAAGGAGAAAACTAACTTTACTCTCACTAAATTGCGAAGATTCAAAATCAACATCGCCCTTGCCAAATTGCGCGCGAGTGAAAAGAACGGTACCCGCGCCAAATTGCGCACATAGGAAAGAAAGGTTACCCTCTCCAAATTGCGTATGGGCGAAATAAACGTTGCCCGCGCCAAATTGCGCATTGTTGAAAGATACGTCACCTGTGCCAAATTGCGCCTCCCAAAAAGAAACGTTACCTTCGCCAAATTCCGCTCCGTTGAAAACAACGTCGCCCGCGCCAAATTGCGCATTGTTGAAATAAAGGTCGCCTGCGCCAAATTGGACACCTAGGAAAGAAATGTCGCCTTCACCAAATTGCGCTTCTCTGAAAGAAACGTCGTCCGCGCCAAATTGCGTAAATCGGAAATCAACGTTGCCCGCGCCAAACTGCGCAGATCTGAATGATATATTACCTGTTCCAAATGCTGCAGACTCAAAGTTGATGTCACCTTTATCAAAATGCGTGTATTCAAAATCGACATTCCCTTTTCCAAATTTTGCGTTTTGGAAACGAACACTTCCCTTGCCAAAGCGTGCATCGTGGAAGCTCTTTTCGCCATCAGCGAAACGCGTATGAGAAAAATCTGTGTTCCCATCAAAGTATGCCCCGCGTGCGGAGAACCCATGGAGGACGCTTTCTCGCCCACATTCTTGCTGGATTGTTGGATAGCTAAAATTCTTGATGTAGCAGCCATCAAGATTGAGTGCTTCGCCATGGCGTATCATCGCGCAGATGTCTTCCATCGTGCGAATTTTGTAGCAGGTGATGATTTCGCGCTCGTTGTTGTAGAGACTCTTGACGAAGACGTGTTTGTCCGTCCTTGAGCTGATGGCGTAGGAGCTGAGGAGGGCGAAATTTGCCCAGTAATATTCAGAATCTCTAAGCATAGGCATGATTATATCACAATGTTTTATGGGGTAAAGGTTAATGTTTGTAATGCGCACCTTTGATTGTGTGGCGGTTGGTGGTGCGCGTTTCGCTGGCGTGGGGCGCGTCAATCTCGTCTGCGACGAGCTTGACTCTTGGGCAGGTGGACGGCTCGCTGCAATAGCCGCGGTGGTGACGCTTCGCGTTTGCCACGGTAGGGAAGTGTCGCGCTTCGCGCGCGGTGGTAGGGGGCGTCAGTTTATGGCGATAAGTTCGATGCTGGGTTTGCCGCGCGGGCGTGTGCGACATTTGTGTGACTGACGCCCGCAGAGCCTTGGGGGCTCTGCGTTGTGGTGTGCTGTTGTTTTTAGTGCAACTGTGCGGGGTGTCGCCGCGCTGCTTGGTGCTGGGCTATCCTCCTCACCTCGCTTCGCTCGGCCGGTCAGGAAGTGTCCTTCCCTTTCGTCGTCTCAAATCGCAGTGCGATTTGTCCAGACCCGCTGGGGACTGGGCCCCAGACGCCCACCAAAGGACCATTGGCCCTCTGGACTCCCATTCTTGTGTTGCGGGTGGGTGGGGAGCGCGCGCGGATGCTTTACAAGCCGCTCAGCGCGTCGCGTAGTCCGCTGTCCATCGCGGCAAAGGCAAAGGCAATCTCCTCTTCCGTAATGCTCAGCGGCGGCATGAACACGATCGTGTCCTGCGTCACCGGCCGCGTCAGCAGTCCATGCGCCCGCATCGCCACGCAGGCTTTCTCCCCCGCGCGTTCCCCCTGCAAATAAGGCTTGCCGTCCGCGCGCACGATGTCGATTCCCATCACCATTCCCACTTGTCGCACTGCGCTCACATAGGGGTTCTTCTCCAGCAAATTCGCTGCTTCGTTTTCGAGTTTTCCAATTTTCGCAGGGAGTTGTTCCAAGGTGCGCTCCTCTTCAAAGATGTCCAAATTCGCCAATGCCAACGCGCACCCCAGCGGATGCGCGGTAAAGCTATGTCCGTAGTAAAAGGTTCTATTCTCCTCATACGCCCCATAAAAGCTGTCATACACGCTCTCGGTGGTAATGCATGCCGCCAGCGGGCTATACCCCCCCGTCAGTCCCTTCGCACAACACAGAAAATCAGGCACAACATCCTCCAGCATGCTTGCAAAGAGTGCTCCCGTACGCCCAAATCCCGTCATGACTTCATCACAAATAAGAAAGATCCCCCGCTCATCACAGTATTCCCGTAATTCCCTCAGCATGCCTTTCGGCCACGGTGTCATGCGGTTGACTCCCTGTATGATAGGCTCAATAATAACAGCCGCGATGGTATCACTTTCCTCACGGCTCATTGCATGCAGCTCCGCCATTCCCGAGGCGTGTTGCACGTCTATCCCATAGCCTTTAAATTTATCAAAGAAGGTTCCCACCCCCCCCAGCGAGGCCGCCCCCATGGTGTCCCCATGGTAACAGTTACTAAACGCCAAGAATCGCCTCCGCTGCTCCTTCCCCTCCGTCTGCACACAGCTCTGAAAGGCCATTTTCAGCGCAGTCTCCAACGCCGTCGACCCATCATCCGAGAAGAAAACACGCGTCAAGGTCCCCTCAGGGAAGTACCCACAAAGCCGCGCCGCTAGTTCACTCGCCAGCCCATGCGAAAATCCCAGATAGCTACTATGACAAATGCGCCGCATCTGCTTCTCCATCGCGGCAAGCAGCGTAGGATGCCCATGTCCGTGGATATTCACCCAGATAGAGCTATTCCCATCCAGATAACGCCGCCCGAGGCTATCCGTGAGCCACACGCCCTCCCCCGATTCGATAAAGAGCATTTCGCTCTCCTCGCCCCAGAGGCTATTAGGCGTAAAAGGATGCCAACAATGCGCGAGGTCTTGCTCGCGCCAACGCTGGGTTTGTTCTGTCGAGTGCTGCATGGTTTATTTTTCTTTTGGCAATAGTGATTGGGGGAGCGACGGTCTGCTTACTTGATTAGCTAGAGTCCGTCAAGTCTCAATCTGGCATAAAGCCGCTTCGCGTCGCTGCGCTAGCTCGCTTTTTATACAGATTGCTCCTTGACAGCCTCTAGCTAATCAAGTTAAAAGCATGTACTTCCTTTTGTTGAATGAAAAATGAGATTTTTCACGCAACAAAAAGAAGTTTTGATATTGGTTAAGGTCTCTTACAGCTCCGCGTGGTACTCCTGAATGGTGCACACACCCGCCGCCTTATTCTTGCTGTTCAGCATCGCTGCCGCACTCGCACGTGCCCCCGAGAGGTTCGTGCAATACGAAACACGGTTGCTCACCGCCGCCGCACGGATCGCGACCTCGTCTTCACGAGCATCATGTGAGCCCGGTGTGTTCACGATAAAGACGATCTCACCATTCTTCAGACGGTCAACGATGTTCGGACGCTGTCCTTCCAGCACCTTGTAAGCACGCTCACAAGCAATGCCCTCAGCACGCAAGAACTCCATCGTCCCCTTCGTCGCACAGATGCTAAAGCCCGCCTCAACGATCGTACGCGCGATAGGCAGCACAGCTTCCTTGTCGCGGTCATTCACCGAGATAAAGACTTCACCCTTCTCAGGCAGTGTATTAAAGGCCGAGATCTGGCTCTTCAGGTACGCGAGATCAGGATCACGGTCAATCCCCATGACCTCACCCGTCGAGTGCATCTCAGGGCCCAGCACCACGTCGATTCCTGTGAAGCGATTCCATGGGAACACAGCTTCTTTCACCGTGTAATAAGGAGGTACAATCTCATTCGTAAAGCCCAGCTCCGTCAGCGTCATGCCACTCATGACCTTCGCCGCGAGCTTCGCCAGAGGCACGCCAATTGTCTTAGAAACAAAGGGTACAGTACGCGAGGCGCGAGGATTCACCTCGATGACGTAAAGCTGCTCGTCCTTGATGGCGAACTGGCAGTTCATCAGACCGCGGACTTCGAGCTTGCTGGCCAGCTGCTTCGCCGCACGCATCATCTCAGCATGCATCGCAGGGCTCACGCGATTCGGCGGGATCATGCACGCCGAGTCGCCCGAGTGGATACCCGCAGGCTCGACATGCTGCATGATAGCACCGACGACACTGATCTCACCATCAGAGATGA
>CAYJOV010000170.1:0-4514 GCA_964371905.1 uncultured Akkermansia sp.
AGCACAAATTGCATGCCAATTTGAGACGAAGGATACCGCTTCGCGACGCTTCGCGACGCTACGCTCTGCTCGCTATTTATATGGATTGCTCCTTGAGAGTCACGGCTTCTTCAGGTCGAAAGCAGGTACTTACTTTGGTATGAAGCGACTGTGGTTATGATACTATTCTGACGGAGTGCCCTTTTTGTTGGTGAAAAATCTCATTATGTCCAGCCAAAGTAATAACTTCTGGTATAGGAATAAAATGGCGGGCGTAGAATTTCTTCTACGCCCGCTCCAACTTACTACCTATGAAACTCGATCAGTCCCTTTTTTGAGGCATCGTGCTCTCTCCTTCACTAGCCTCGGGATTTGATCGATATAGATAAGACAAATGAAGTGTGATCTTTGTTCAATCAATTGAATACTTTTTTAATTTTATCCTTCGTGAAATCATATCAGTTTGATAAAAAAGACTTAACTTGTTCATGATTTTTGATCATGCCGAGCTGGGTAGCTTGAGTCGTCCCTCGTCATCGATGAGCTCTTCACGCTGGAGGGCGAGCGTGATGCCCGCCTCGGTGGCTGAGAGGATGTTTTTGCCCATCTTGGTATAGCCTAGGCGGTTGGCCATCTCGCGCTGGAGGTCGGTGCGTGGTAGTGAGAGGGTCTGCTCGATGAGCGAGCAAGCAAGCACTGCGAGCTCCTCGGGCGCGATGTGATCGATGTCGCGCGGGTGGAGTCGGTAGCTCTTGTAGCTCTCAGGCTGCTGATCAGTGCGCCAGAAGAAGCTCGTGAGCATGCTTTTACCTCGTGCATTGAGCTGCATCTCGCTCAGGAGATCTTCGAAGTACTCTTTAATGCGCTTGGTCATGCGCGTCGTGCCCCAGTGGGTCATGATGCGGCGGCAGAGGTATTCTCCATGCACGGGGGCTTCGGCTTGGATGAGCTCGCGGAGCTGCTCCATGATGTGCGAGCGGAACTCTCGCTTGGTGAAGTCCTCGCCTTCATACGGGCACTTGCCGAGTCTATGCTCGGTGTAGGCGATGAGGTAGGGGGATGCGGCTTGCTCGTCCTCGTCCTTGCTCTGCTCTTCCTCCACGAGCTCACTGAGCTGGGTGGTGGCGGGCAGCGCGGCTTTGAAGCTTGTGGCGGGCTGGGTGGCCAGCTCTTCCTCGACGACCTCTTCGGGCTCGGGGCGATCGCGTAGCTCGTCGAGCTGGTCTATGACGCGCTGGATGCTGCGCTCGGGCTCATGCACCCAGTCCATGACCCAGAGGCGGATGAGATTCCAGCCTAGCATGCGCAGCACACTTTGCTGGGTGATCTCTCTATCATGGATATTATCTGTGCTGGCGTAGTGCTCACCGTCGCAGACGATGGCGGCGAGGTAGACGCCCGCTTTGTGGGGGTGGACGACGGCCATGTCGAGGCGGTAGCCTGAGCAGCCTACGTGGGTGTTGAGCTCATAGCCAGCGTCGCGTATACGGGCAGCGAGGCTGTCGATGAGGCTGCGCTTGCTCAGCTGCTGGTCCTTGGCTTGGCGGGGCAGCGAGGCTGTGCCTTTGTGGGCGAACTCGAGGAAGTTCTTGAGCCCTGCGACGCCCTCAGACGAGCTGCGCGCGAGATCGATCTGCTCGGCCTTGAGGGTGGAGAAGACCTTCATCTCGTAGCGGGCGCGTGAGACGGCGACGTTGAGGCGACGCCAGCCGCCTTCGCGGTTGAGCGGTCCGAAGTTCATGCTGATCTTGCCCTGCTCGTCGGGGCCATAAGCGACGGAGAAGAGGATGATGTCGCGCTCATCGCCTTGGACGTTCTCCAGATTCTTGACAAAGAGGGCTTCCTCGCCCTGCGTGGCGAGTAGCTCGAGCTCGTGGTTCTCGGGCTCGGCAAAGGCGTGCATGAGCTTGTCCTCGATGAGATTTTGCTGCACGACGCTAAAGGTGATGATGCCTATGCTGCGGTGGCGACGCTGGGGGTCGCGCAGACGGGCGAGTACCTCGTCGACGATGGCTTGCGCCTCGGCGGCATTCTGACGCGTCTTCCCCTTGTCGTAGTAGCCTGCGACATGCTGCCAGGTGACCTTGCTGCTCAGGTCATCGGGTGAGGGATAGGTGAGCAGGCGGCTCTCGTAGTACTGGGTGTTGCTAAAGGCGATGAGGCTCTCATGCTTGCTGCGGTAGTGCCAGCGTAGGTACTTGGAGGGCATGGAGAGCGCGAGGCAGTCATCGAGGATGCTTTCGAGGTCTTCGAGTGCGATGTTGTCCTCATCGACTGAGCTCGACGAGAAGAAGCTGGTGGGGGGCATCTGCTTCGGGTCGCCGACGATGACGACGTTCTTGCCGCGCGCGATGGCGCCGACGGCTTCGCAGGTGGGCATTTGCGAGGCCTCGTCAAAGATGACGAGGTCGAATTGGATGTTGTCCAGATCGATGAATTGCGCCACGGAGAGCGGGCTCATGAGCATGCAGGGCTTCAGGCGTAGCAGCAGCTCGGGGATCTGGTCAAAGAGCTGGCGTATGCTGATGCCGCGCCCACGGCTCTTGATGGCGCGTAGCAGGATGCCGAGCTCGGAGTTTTGCACGCTGCGCCCTTGTAGGGAGGGGAGGCGTGCCGCGAGGGTGGCGAGGATGGCTTGGCGGGTGAGTGTCTCATGCTGCTTGCTGAGCGCGCGGAATTGCTCCAGCTTGCTCTCAAAGATAGCACCCTTGAAGTCCGCAAGCTCGGGCTCGCTCTGGACGGCGGTGTCGATGAAGCGGCGCAGCAGGGCGCGTATAAAGCTGCTCTTGATGCTCTCCAGCGGGATGGCATGGCTCTGCAACCAGTCGAGATAGGTGCACAGGAGGGGATCGGTAGTGCTCTCTTGTGCCTTATTCCACAGGGTCCAGTCGCGCAGGGAGCCGAGGTGGGCGATGAGTCCGTCGTAGTAGCTGCGCCAGTCGTAGAGGCTTTGGCTTTGACTCGTGTCTCGCTGGTAGTTGATCTTGAGCTGGAGGGTGCTGCTGAGCTGATCCTCGCTGGCGAGGTAGCCTTGCCATGCTTGGCTGTAGGCGCTGAGGGTGTCGCGATGCAGGGTGAGGAAGCTGTCGTGTCCTTGGCTGAGCTCGCTGGCGAGCTTACAGCGTATGTCGAGGCTATGGGGAATGCTCTTGGTGAGGGCGATGAGCTGCTGGCTGAGGGTGAGAGTACCCTCGATGCTGCGCTGCATCTTGTCCCAATGTGCCTGCTCGAGATCGCCATGCGTGCCCATATCTTGGGTGAAGCGCGCCTGATGGCTCGCGAGGACGGCTTGCGCGTCTTGGTAGCTGATGAGGTCGCGCAGGGTGTCGGCGATGGCGCTCTCCTCGGGGAGGGTGGTGAAGTGGGTGCGGAGCTGCTTTTTGAGCCCACGCAGGGTGAAGAATCGGGGGATGAACCAACGCTGCTCCGCCTGCTCCCATGCGGCGAGCTGGGCTTTGCCATCGAGGCTCAGCAGGCTTTCTCTGCCGCTCTGGAGGAGCTGTGAGCGGAGCTGGTCGCGCTTTTTCCCATGGGGTAGCAGCGCGGTGAAGCTCTCGCGCAGGTCGTTGAGCTGCTCGACGCGTAGGAGATGCGCATTGAGCGGGCTTTCTCCATCGAGGAGGGCTGCGCAGAGGCTGGCAAGGATGCGTCCATGCTCGTAGGGGAGCTCGTCGAGGGGGTAGCCAAGTAGCTCGCTGAGCGCAGGGATGGCACTCAGCAGGCTGTCGGCCTGCTCGAGGATGGAGGTGATTTCGCCATCGACTTGCTGCTGGAGCGTGGGGCTGTAGTGGCTCAGGGTGCTGTTCGCAAGGGGGTGGGTGACGATGTCTTGGCAAAAGAGTGCGATTTGCTGGAGCTCATCGAGGCTCTGCTGCATGCTCTCCCACTGCTCTTCGAGGAGCTCGCAGAGATTATGATCATTGAGCTGGTAGGAGGGCTCGGTGGCGGGGATGCCTTCGAGGAGGTGGAGGGCATCATAGAGGGAGATGCCTAGCGGGTAGCGGTGGTGGAGCTTTGCCACGGGGCTTGCGATTTGCTCGCGTAGGGTGTGGAGGCGGGCGGCTTCTTGCTCAAAGTGGGCGGTGGTGCCGCTCTCGGCGAGCTCGGTGGTCTGCTGGAGCTGGGTGAGGACGGCGGACTTGGTCGACTTGTTGGAATGAAGCTCGAGGCAGAAGGGCGCGAGTCCTATCTTGGCAAGACGCGTCTGGACGACGGAAAGGGCGGCCATTTTTTCGGCGACGAAGAGCACTTTCTTGCCCTGATAGAGGGCATTGGAGATCATATTCGTGATGGTCTGCGACTTTCCCGAGCCGGGAGGACCGTGTAGGATGAAGCTGCTGTCCTGCGCGGCATGCGAGATGGCCTCGACTTGGTAGCCGTCGGCGCTGACGGGCAGCGCGAGCGTGCTGATATTGTCCTTGAGCTCGGGCTGCTCGTACTCGAGCTGTCCGGCGACGAGACTCTGGACGATGGGGTTTTCGCAGAGCTTGCTCGCGTAGTGGTGGATGTCATTCCACATGATGAACTTGCTAAAG
>CAYJOV010000171.1:0-4480 GCA_964371905.1 uncultured Akkermansia sp.
ACACCGACTGCATCACAGCCGCCCGCCTCCTCAATCGCGACCCCGAGCTCATCCGTCAGTGGACAGCGAACCGTGCCGATCTCAAAGGACCACTCGCCATCGGAAAGGCAGGACAGCTCAAGGAATGGTACGAAGAAGACTCCAACGAGAGCAATGCCCCACCAAAAACACTGGGTGAAGGCTACACCCACCGTCACCTCTCTCACCTCCTAGGGCTCTACCCCGGAGACCTCATCACACGCGATAGCCCCGAGCACCTCCACGCCGCCGAAGTCGCCCTACGCGCCCGCACCGACGAGAGCACTGGCTGGGCCATGGGGCAGCGCATCAACAGCTGGGCGCGACTCGGTAGGGGAAAGAAAGCGCATGAGCTCATCTCCAACATGATACGCATAGGCATCTTGCCCAATCTCTGGGCGAGTCACCCGCCCTTCCAGATTGATGGCAACTTCGGACTCTGTGCGGGCATTAGCGAGATGCTCCTCCAAAGCCACCGCGAAGGCATCCTCCAGCTCCTCCCCGCGCTGCCTCCTGCTTGGGCTGAGGGCAGCATCAGCTCACTGATGGCACGCGGGTGCATAGAAGTCTCACTGGCATGGAGTGATGGCAAGCTCACTCGCGCTACACTGCGCCCCCATCGCACAGGCAGCCTGCAGCTCGAATATCCCCAATATCCTAGTAGCAAGCTTCCTCAGCTCACAGATAGCAATGGTACTCCCATCACCTACGCGCTCACCGAGGTAGACGGCATGACATGCCTTCGCTTTGAGATAGATGTGGGCATGTGTTACACTTTTACGATCAATCATTATTCTAAAAAATAGTGTATCAACGCTCAAGGGTAATCCACTAGTGCACATCCTTTATAAAGTGGAGCGATGAGCTTCCTCCATCTTTAAAGGAACATGCGTGCGTAGATGGATTGGAAGAGCTCACTGCTGCGTTGAGAGATCGAATAAGATCGAATAAGAGTATGTGTTTTCCTTGACAATTTCGGAGAAAAGTGGTATAGTTAAAACATATTCAATTGTTATATTATTAATATTTACCAAGATGAAACTCCATTTACCTAAGTCACTTTTGTCGGCACTCGTCGCGTGTGTATCCCTCATCAGTTCAACAACAATGAGTATTGTAAGATCAAGCGTGCTTGTTGGCGCAGTCACCTTCACGCTCTTCGCTCAGGAGGTAGAAGCAACGGATCAAACCTATATTTATACGGGAGATACGGCGGCCATGAGCACGAACACGGCACTGGGCTATGTCAATAGTGAGAACGCATGGACGCTCTTTCCGTGGACTCCAGGTTCTTGGAGTGGTGCCGACGATAATAACGTCATACGATTTGTCACCGATGCGACCTACAAAACATTAGCTGGCGATACAGCTAACCTCGGGTCAGAAAAGGGGCTTACCCTCTCTAGTAGTAATATTAATCTAGGTGGCTTTATCGTGGACGCAGGAGCGACCGGCTATAGCTATACGGCAGCTGGCAGTTTTGCTCGCAATTTTGTGCTGCGTGGAAAAGACTCAGCTGATCCAGATAGCCATGCCGTCTTTGAAATCAATGAGGATTTTAGTCTAACAAGCCAAGGCCCAAACTCGGGAAATGGTCGAGATGTGGCACTTAATGCCAGCGTTGACGCTACAATAGCAGCGGGCAAGACATTCACCATCAATGCCAATCTGGCTAGTGGAGCTGGTAAGACATTCTACATCAAAGGAGGTGGCACGCTTGAGTATAATGACAATGCGAGTGCCACTGTTACGGCTACTGCGTTTGCGTGGGATCTCTCAGAAGCCTCTACATTGAAGCTGACTGGTGCGAATGCGACGGGGGATCTTTCTGTCATGCTAGGCACAGGAAACATCAGCTTGAATTCGGGGATTCTTCACATTGATTCTGCCAATGCTACCAGCCTGACCAATCATATCATCGTTGAAAGTAGCGGTGGCACGATGCAGGGGACGAACGTCTCGCTCAATGGGAGCATTAGCTACACGACAACTCCGACAACGGGAGGGAATATGTTGACACTCGATGGCAGTTTCACCCTTGGTGCTGCGTTGATTATCGACTTGGGAATCACCGGCGACATTGCAGATGGCGAATATGCTCTGCTCAAGCGTGTGGATGGTACTGCTGGATTGGCGGAGACGGATATGGATGTGCTCAAGGGTGACTTGAACATTGCTGGCATTATTGATCCCTCGCGCTTAGGAACACTGGCATGGGTCGACAATGAGCTTATCCTGGAGATTGTCGCGTCCACGGCGAATTCTCTCACCTACATGGGTGGTGCTGATCTAGCAGGCATATCATCCTTCACATGGGATACGGTAAATGGTGATTTTGAAGGTAATGAAATATTCGCCACCAATGATTTGGTAAGCTTTACAGGCTACACAGAGGCAACCCTCGACGAGGCTATCTCCGCTGGTGTGGTCACGCTGGAAGATGAAGCCTATCTCAAGATTATAGGGACAGCTGCGAATACGTTCTCCGCTAGCAGGGTCATCGTCGGTGCGGATGCTAGCCTAGTGATCAATCAAGCAGCTCTAGCAGCCGCACTCGATGTGCAGGGCGAAGCTACAGCTAACGTGACGCTGGATGGTGAAGCTGGGAGCTTTGCCCTATCCTCGGCTCTGGATCTAGGCACTTTCTCAGGGACATTGACTCTCGTCGACGGAGCAATGACTGTGGCGGCAGCCAGTGAGCTCGGTACTATCTCCAAGCTCTCTCTCGGAGATGCCACCTCTGGTACTACCACCCTATCCCTCGGAGGTATCACGATAGATAAGCAAATCAATGTCGGAGGAACTGCGGTTGTCACGAGTACGTCTGGTACGACGATTCTTAGTAATATCACGGGTAGCACAGGCTCGCTCAATCTCAATGGCACAATACGCTTGCAAGGTGATGTCGATTATACGGGAGTGATCAATATCGTGTCTGGTACGACCACCTTTGGCAGTGCTGAGGGGAGTGATGAGAATATGGCAGCATCCCTGATCGAGGTCCACTCGGGTGCGCAGTTCAATGTCCATCATGGCTCTGGCGTTTACACGGGTACGAATATCACACTCAATGGTGTTACGATGCACAGCGCAGACTTGGATGGAGGCACAGGTGTTCAGTTTGGCACTTTGACGGTGGTCGGAAATAGCGTCATCTCTCACGCCTACAATGGTATTTTTTCCTTTACCAATCTGGCAGGCTCCGGAAATATTGACTTCAGAGCGAATGCTGCAACTAATGAGCTTGGACAGCTAACGATCAAATCTGTTAATGACTACACAGGCACTCTCAATGTCTCACAAGGCGATGCCACAGATAGACTGCAGTTCTTTGAAGCTACCATCATCCAAGAAAAGCACTCCCATATGACGGTCAGTTCAACGAGTGGTGCTGAGGTTGAGCTCGTCAAGGTCACTTTTGACAGTAAAGATGGCTCAGGCAAGGTAAGCTTTACCTCCGTTGTCGAGATGTGGAATAAGAATACCCTCGATGGCGGGACATTGGAGCTCACTGGTATCCAGTTCGCAGAAAATTCAGCGGAAGCCACCTTGGATCTCAATGGTGGACGTCTCAATCTGATCGGTGCCGTGCTGGACTCAACGCATAATAGAATCATCACGGCGGGCGCCACCACAATAGGCACGACGCTCAGTGCCACGGAATGGAAGGATAACATCGTATTCGATGCTGACACTGGCGAGGAAACCATGATTGCGACACAGATAGCAGATGGTGGTCCTGAAGCCACCATCACCCTCTCAGGGGTGCTCAGTGGTGCAGGTGATTTATCCGTCACGGGAGGTGGTACACTCGTACTCAGTGCCTCCAATACCATGAGCGGAGCAATTCAGGTAGCCTCGGTCTCTACCTTGCAAGCCGAGCACGCTAATTCTCTCAGTACGGGTGCAATCACGAACTTCGGCTTGATCAAAGCCTTGAATGGCCTCACCGTAGGCCGCTATCAAAACATACTCAATGGAGGATCTATGGATCTAGGTGGCACACTGACCATCAATAAGACGATTACGAACAATTCAGCTTCTGCATCAATCGAGCTTTTTGCTGGTACGGTCTTTGATCTCGCTGACACCCCCTCGGATACGACCACTCACCTTGGCTACACGACCTACAAGCTCTTCGACTTCTCCGCAGGTGGGAGTCTCAATGCCTCAGCGATGGGGCTTACAGGAGGTCTTCTGACCTATGGTACCAATGTGCTTCTTGATGGAGCTGCGCTCACCGAGGGCTACACCTGGGTACTGCGTGATGATGGTACGATCACCTATGGCCCGCGTGGCATCCTCACCTGGGAGGGAATATCTGGGATAGGCTCCAATGGCACGGGTGGCGATGGCACATGGGGCGCTAATAATGTATGGGATAATAGCTTTGGCTCTGATGAGACCTTCCAAAATGGGGACATCGTCACCTTTGACAAGGGGGCAGGCACAGTGACAGTTG
>CAYJOV010000172.1:0-4468 GCA_964371905.1 uncultured Akkermansia sp.
CTCCGCCTCCCTGAGCTCCTGCGCCACCTCCTTGCGATGGATGAGCAGATGTAGCCGCACGTCATCTCCCACGAGGTTCTGCGCCAGCAGTCCCCCCAGATTCCCCGCCGCCCCCGTGATGGCTATTGTCGGTTGATTTTTCATCGTTCCATTATACAAATAATATCTCACATGTAAAGGGTGTAGATCAGAGGTCAATTTCCGCTTTTCATGATTTTTCATTGCAAAAGCAAAGCAATATATATATACTTATGAAACGCACGAAATAGTAATTCAAAGCTAAATGATTAATTTTTATTTAGATAATAAATTCCTCTTAACTCAAAAAAACTCATCAAATGGATATTCGCAAATTACCGTATACTTTAAATAAATACTACGCCTTCAATCATGAGCGTTATGAAGACGAAATTACAGGGAAGCTATATTTAGCTTCGCCATTGGATTTTAATGATCCTCTAGATTGTCAATTTAGCCTTTCTAACAACTCACGCGATGTAGATAAGAAAACAGTCGAAGACAGATTAACTGAATTGTTCGGCGAAAATGGTAATATTCAAGAAAAATTGAGTCATCTAATAGATGATAAACATGAATGTTACGAGGAGACTTTAAAAGAAGTACAAAAGAAGCAATTGGAAAAATTAGGAGTTCTATGTATGTCTCCTGATGATGATAATATATTGATGTGGGCATACTACGGCAATAATCAAGGATTCTGTATAGAATTCGATACAAATAAACTTATAAACGACCTCAATTGCAAACTAGTAGATCAACTGGAGGAAGATATTACTAAGTATTTGGTAGGAATCTTTAAGAATACAGGAAACGAGACCATCAAAGGCGAGACGATCAAGGGCGAGGCCATTATTAAGGGCGAAGCTACCATTAAGGGCGATGCAATCTTTAAAGGCGAGACGATCAAGGGCGAGGCCATTATTAAGGGCGAAGCTACCATTAAGGGCGATGCAATCTTTAAAGGCGAGATTACCTTTATCGACAAATCGACAGCTACTAATAAAAAAAGAGATATTGATATAAGGCCGAATCCTAGTTTTTTCCGCACAGTATACAAAGGCACGAACAAGGTATTATTAGAAGAGCTTAATCACGAAGAAGAAAGGACGGACTTTTTACATCAATTTTACATTAGGCGATTTAATTGTGACAAAATTCAGTATTGTGACGAATTAGATCGCAACGATCCACCTTTATTTTTCACTAAGGGAAATAGAGAAAAGCAACGTGCTAAATACAATACGAAACTATCAATATGGAAACACGAGAACGAATATCGCTTGTCGTTTTCGCTGGGTGGGAGAAAAATAATCGAGGTCGAAGAAAAATGTATTTCTAGCATTACCTTTGGCTACAATATAAAAGCTGAAAACCTTCTTGTTTTACACGTCGCGTTGTTAAAAAAAGGCTTGGGTAATATCCTCTTATACAAAATAGAAAGGAATCATACTCGATTCATACCAACGTCTCTTCGGCATACTGATTTGCTCAATAATCAGTATAAAACTTTGGTTGACGATCTACTTAATTTTAATGATGCTTCTGAAAAAAGTCCAGCTGTGGAGAACTTTGAAAATCTGATAAAAAAAGTTACTAATCAGAAGACCAATTCTCTTTACACTTTGAACTCATGGAGAGAAGCTCATCTTCAACAGATAAAGGAAGTGTCGAAATACATTGAAAAATCAAGATAAAGCATTTTAACTATTTATTAAATCAAGCCCCCCACGCGCTTTTGCTCATGGGGGGCTTGTTGCTAAATGATGAGTGATAGGGAAAAAATTACTTTAGCCTTTTTTAGAATCTACTGCATCATCATGTGCCAAGGATAGGAGTGTAGGCTGCACTCGGTGGTTTACTAATAGAAGAATTTTCTTATAAAAAAGACTTGGCGGTTTCGATCACTTTCTTGTATTGGGGTTTATTCATCTTTTGGAGCTTCTTGATATTATCGCTTAATCCCTTGTGCTCTATGCCGATCCATTCTCCCGAATCGCCTAAGATGTAGGCCTTGTCAAGGATCTCTTTATAATTGTTCCGTGCAAATTGGAGGTGCTTCATCATGTGCTTATGCATAGGTATATAGCGTTCGAGATCCGTCAAGGCCTCGTTATGGTTGACTACCTTGTTGAGAAGGTTGCCGAGAATATAGCGTGCATCATGAAGAAGCATTTCTCTATCTTGGAAGTTCACCATGTATTCCGTCATTTGCGGGTCACACTTCTTCTTGTCGAATCGGTGCTGATGCAGGAAGAGGATGTAGGGCTCTCCAGCTTGCACAAAGGTGAGGCAGGCCATGAAAAAATTATCGTCACCGTAGTACTTTTTGGATCTCATATGATGCTGCAAGACGCGGTAATTAAACAAGACGCGGCGGATGTGCCTCCATTCATCCTTGTGTTGGAGGAGACCTATGAGTTGTGATTCAAGATTGGGAATTTTGCCGTCGATGAACTCTTTAGCTCGTGCCCAATGCTTTGCCTGCTTAAAAAATGAATTCGCATTCCTCTGACGCCAGTCCTTCTCATCACGAAATTTGATCAATTGATCACGTACAGTCAAATCATAGGAATTCACTAAGGGAATAATGATATCGTAGGTAAGCTCATAGGCGCGAGGATGCTCTTCCTCGGGGTAATATTCGTCAGCGTGAGCGGTGCTGCATACAAGGGCTGGTAGGGAGCAGCAGGCTAGGGCGGCGAGGCGTGTGAAGGTGTTCATGATTGCTATTCTTTCTTTTAACTATTTGAGGTGACTCGATGAATAAGGTTTTCGTCTTCGCTCTATTGCCCTATTTTGTTTTGGGGAGACAACTAAACACGAAAAACGGAAAACTAGATACAGTTTAGCACTTCGATTTTTTATTGCAAGTACTTTCAGTCAGTTCAAGATAGGATGCGTATAACAAAAACTGCACCAAAGAAAGAAATGCCGCCAGCACAATAAGATTCCACATATCATGATTTCTGAACTCATGAACAGCAAGAACTCCCAGATGCGTTGGCACATGGGAGTTCTTGGTAAAGGGTGAGTGATGAGGCAACGATTACTTCAGCGCGTCGTGCGCGCCCTTGAAGAAGTAGTAGCCCCAGCCCCAATCAGGATCGCCGTCCCAGTCGGGATCGTAGTGGTGCATGGGCTTGAGGAAGCGCTCGGGGTGGGGCATGAGCCCCATGGCGCGGCCTGTGGGGTCTTGGAGGGCGGCGATGCGCTGCTCAGACCCATTGTGATTGTCGGCGTATTGGAGCGCGACACAGCCGCTTGCAAGGTACTTCTCGGCGTCGCCAGGCTCGCAGACGAGGCGTCCCTCGGCGTGCGCGGAGGGGAGCTCGAAGTTCTCGGGAAGCAGGCTCGTGTAGGGGCTATTTGGCGCGACCTTGACGAGCTTGTCCCACATGCACTCAAAGCGTTCGCTCTTGTTCCAGATGAGTGAGGCCTTGGGCAGGATGCCGAGCTTGGTGAGGATTTGGAAGCCGTTGCAGATGCCGAAGAGCAGTCCGCCCTTCTCGTAGTGCTTCGTGAGCGCATCACCGAGGAATCGCTCGGTCTCCAGCTGCGCAAGGCGACCACTCATGACGTAGTCTCCGTAGGAGAAGCCGCCGGAGAAGACGATGAGCTGCGCCTTCTCGACGTGAGCCGCGGTGGCGGTGGCGATGGGCTGCACCTGCGTGGAGAAGCCCGCGATGTTGAGCGAGCGCGCCGTCTCGACGTCGCAGTTCGTGCCAGGGTATTTTAATAAAAGTGCGTGAGGCATTTCTGGTATGATGAAAAAGTTAAATATTAATAATAAGGAGTAAGACCGCTCTTCCAGATGTGCTTGAGCTCGGGGAGGCTCGCTACGAGCACGTCTTTGCCGTCGCTGCTGAGCGTGAGGGTGTCGCCCTCGACGACTTCACCGATGCGGGCGCAGGGGTGGCCTGCCATGGCGGCTTCGAATTCGCTGGCCATGCTTTCATCGACTTCAACGAGGATACGGCCTGTGCTCTCGGAGAAGCAGGGGATGATGAGATTCTCCCCGTAGCCTTCTGTGGGCATCTTGTCGAGGTCGATCTTCACGCCACCTTTGCCCGAGAAGGCCATTTCGGCCGCGGCGACGGCGAGGCCGCCTTCGCTGATGTCATGCGCCGAGAGAACGAGGCCTTGCGTGAGGGCGCGGTAGTAGGCCTTGTAGAGGGCAAAGTTCTTCGTGCAGTCGGTCTGGGGGACTTGGCAGTCCTTGATGCCCTTGATGCGGGCGTAGACGGAGGCTCCCATCTCGTCCTCGGTGTTGCCGAGGATGAAGATCTGGCTGCCTACCTTGCGCAGCGAGCTGCCGCGCACGTGGTCGGGGCTCTCGATGACGCCAAAGCCCGAGCAGAGGAAGGTGACGGGGATGTTCACAGGACCGTCCTCGGTGTCAAAGTAGTTGTAGAAGCTATCCTTGCCCGAGACGTAGGGTGCCTCAAAG
>CAYJOV010000173.1:0-4457 GCA_964371905.1 uncultured Akkermansia sp.
GGTCTTATATGTCCAAATTACTCAAGCTGTCTCGGATTGCTTCATCGGAGGGGCGATAGTACACTCTATGAATGTCGGCATTGTTGTGACCGACAATAAGCATTGCCATTGATAGGGGTACTCCTGCATCGTGAAGCATGGTGACAGCCGAGGATCTGAGTGAGTGGAAGGTCTTGTTGCGGAAGCTGCGCCTCTCGCCCGCTCTCATAGGGGCGCGGGAGGATATGCCTATAGCTTCGCAGAGTGTGGAGAACTCAAGACTGATGTGCTGAGTGCTTCCAGTACGTAGCACTCTATCAGCGAGATCTTGGTGGACATACTCGCCTACCCTAGTCTCGGAGCGTTGCTTGAGGTGCGCCTCTAGCGTTGCGGTCATAGGAATGGCGTGCGCTCGCGTTGTCTTCTGGGCGACTATGCCGACGCTCTGCCGTGCGAAGTCTACATCCTGCCACTTGAGAAGGGCGCAGTCCCCGAGTCTTTGCCCTCCCAGATGGAGAGAGACGAGTACCATACTTGCCCAGTCGGGGGGCATTTTTTCAAGTAGTGCTCGTATGTCGTCACGGCTGAAAGGCTCGCGGGTGAGCTTATCTTGCGTCGCGCCTTTGGGGTATTTGAGTTTGTGCGTGGGGTTGGTTGAAAGATACTGGTGATCTATAGCAGAGTTGAACATGATGCTGAGCGACTGCATGTATCTCTTGACTGTCGATGCCGAGACGCGGGAGACCTCCGTATTCACCACGGCTTGAATGTCGGGCTTGGTGATCTTGCTAATTGGCTCATCAAAGCGAGAGCCTAGGCTTGCTTCTAGTATAGCGAGAGCCTTCTTGTCGCTCCCTGTGGTCTTGGAGAGTAAGACAGTTCTTTCTTGCATCCACGACTCCGAGAAGGCACGCACGCTGGGGACATTGGGCTTTTGCTCCGCATCACCGAGCATCTCAAGGGTAGCTCTCACATGTCGTGCTTCCATGCCTGTCTTGCTCGCCTCTTCGTAGGCATCGGCTATAAGTTGCGCTCTAGCCATGAGCTGGGCTTTGCTTTCGGGCTTTCCTTTGCCTGTCTTCAAGGGGGTGTGCCTGACCTTGGTGCTCTTGGTGCGCTGCTTGCCTTCTGCGTCTCTCCACGTGGCGAAGTAGTACGGGCTTCGCGTGTCTGTGCGTAGTGTAGCCATAGGGATGTTGTGAGTTGTGACCGCGTTGTGACTCACTTTTTCTTTCACTGTGGAAGTCACAACAGCAGCCGTTCTATTGCTGCGACATTATAAAACATAAACCCTCCTCTTTCAACGAAAAAGAGAAGGGTTCATTTGGTTAGTTTACGGAAAGAGTGGGATTCGAACCCACGGTGATATCACTACCACGTTCGATTTCGAGTCGAGTGCCTTAGACCAGCTCAGCCATCTTTCCTTGTGATCCCCCGATTGTGCATCAGGTGTGGCGGCATTGTCGCTCATAGGACGCTTTATGTCAAGAAAAATCCTCACATCATGATGGAATATCTAGATCTATCCCAAAGGTGCGTGCGAGCGCATCGCTGTCAAAATGTGATGTAGTATTTTCTGTCTCAAGAAGCTGCTCAGGACGCACACCTCGCAGCATAAAGAGCAAGGTGGAGTCGCTATCAATCAGGCAGCCCGCTGCATAGACGAGGGCAGCCGCATGCGCACAGGGGCTTCCCCAGTCAGGGCAGGTGCAGCTGAATCGCCAATCGCTTGACTGAGGGAGCAGCCCGATTTCTGGGTCGCAGAGCACGCCCATCACCGCATCATCGAGCTTCCCCTCCAGCAGCGCGACGTAGCTATCCAGTCGGCCTCTGCATTGATTTTGCAGCTGCTGGAGCTGCTCTTCATCGACTAGGGTGACTCCTAGGTCGAGCTCATAGAGATGCACGCCACTGACGAGACCTCGGATGTGTCCTTCTTCGATCTTGACATCGAGCACACAGCCATGGCGCAAGAGGCTGCGCCCCGCGGCGAGCTCCATGCCTTCCTGCTCACAGTAGGCGAGCTGGCGCATCCATGCAGCCCCCCATGGCTGGGTGGCGAGCTTGCGGGTGCTGTTGTGCACGGGGACGAGGTCGTGGTGTCCCTCAGCGCGAAGTTCTGCGAGTCGCGCTGCTGCGAGCTCGGCTAGTTCTTTGGCTCTCAGGGGGCGCTGTTCTGTCTCATCCATAGAGAAAAAAAATTGAGGGAGAGCAAGTCGCTTGCTCTCCCTCAAAAGAAATAAGATGGTGATTAACCTTGTATGATGCCCTTGAAGTAAGCGAGAGTGGCATCAAGACCTTCTTGCATCGTGTACTGGGGCTTCCAGCCTGCGGCGAGGAGCTTGTCGGCACTAGCGCGTGAGTGCTTGACATCTCCAGCGCGCTCTTCGAGATGCTGGATTGTTGATGTAGAGCCCGAGGCTTCAATGATCATTTCTGCGAGGGCGTTGACGGTCATTTGCGCGCCGTAGCCGACGTTGTGCACGCCGGTGACTTCGGGATTCTCAACGACGTAGGCGAGGGCGCCGACGATGTCCTTGACGTAGATAAAGTCGCGTGTCTGCTCGCCATCGCCATAGATGGTGATGTCTTCACCCTTGAGGGCTTTTTCGATGAAAATAGGCACGGCTGCTGCATAGGCTCCTTTGGGATCTTGGCGTGGGCCAAAGACATTGAAGAAGCGACACACACCCGTATTGAGCTGACCGGTGGTGCGGTACATATCAAGGTAGTACTCTCCGTCGAGCTTGGTGATGCCATAGGGGCTCTTGGGCTCGGGGTACATGGTCTCGACCTTGGGGACGGTGGGGTTGTCACCATAGATGGCTGCCGAGGAGGCGAGCACGAGCTTCTTGACTCCTGCCTTGGCTGCCTCTTCGAGGACGACGAGAAGGCCATTAATGTTGAGGTCGAGGCATTCGCGCACCTTGCTCATGGACTCGGGGACCGAGACGAGGGCTGCCATGTGGAAGATGTAATCAACGCCCTCGACCGCTTGGGCGACGAGTTCGCGATCGGTGATGGAGCCTTCGATGAAGGTGTGCTTGAGCCCATCGAGATTCTTCTTGTAGCCTGTGCGTAGATTGTCAAGGATGCGGATTTCTTCTGCCTTGTCTTGATAATATTCACAGATATGTGAGCCGATGAAGCCAGAGCCGCCAGTGATGAGTACTTTCATAGATGAAGTCAATTGTTAAAATGGAAGTTACAAGTCATTCTAGGCTCTTTTCGCCAGAATGCAAGTCTAAAGAAATCTCAATGATAATTTAGGAGCCATCCTTAGCGGAGCACATTCATGATCTCTTGCGCGAGATAGCGAGTAGGCTTGCGCCCCTGCCCTTCCTCTACGATGATGACATAGCGGTGGTCGATGAGTGTCTTGATGGATTTGCGGAGCGTGTCTATCTTCACGCGATCGTTCATGCTGCGACTGAGTGTTTTGAGGGTAAAGATGGGGTTGACAAACATGGCCTCCACGAGCTCACGCGCGCCGCCGCCTTTGAGACAGGTGTTGAATTGCTCGACGTAGCTGGCATAAAGCTCGCGCATTGCATTAACCTTATTTATATTATGAATTGCCTGTTGCCCTACTGCTCGGAGAAAGAAGCTCACCCAGCTCGACCAGTCATGCTGATGCGTGTTGTGGAGGGCGCGGTAGTACTCGCTGCGGTGTGACTCTAGGTAGGAGGAGAGGTAGAAGACAGGGTAGGTCAAGACGCCATGCTTGTAGAGCATCAGTGGGATGAGGAGGCGCCCTAGGCGTCCATTGCCATCGAGAAAGGGGTGGATGCTTTCGAATTGAGCATGCACCATGGCGGTCTTGATGAGGATGTCATGCTGTGAGGTCATGTAGTAGTGGATCATCTCATCGAGTAGCGAGACGACGTGGAGGGGCTCAGGGGGAACGTATTGGGCTGTTGCTAGGGTGCTACCTGCGTGGCCTATCCAGTTTTGTATCTTGCGAAAGCTCCCCGGATCTTTGTCTGCGCCTCGCACTCCTTTCAAGAGGCGTGCATGCATTTCTTTGATCAAGCTAAGGCTGAGATCTCGCTCCATGATGCTCTCTGAGCCAAAGCGCAAGGCGGCTTCGTAGTTGGTAATCTCTTCGAGATCTTTGTCTTTTTCGCCACGGAATTGTTCTCCTGCCTCTTGGGCATAGAGGTCATCAATGGTGGCTTGTGTGCCTTCGATGCGCGAGGAGTCGACGGCCTCGGCTTTGGTCAAATTCGTCAGAAAGAGCATGGGATTGGGCAGGCACTGCACCATGCCGTCAAAGCGTGAGAGTTTGCGATTCGCCTCGCCTAGCAGCTGAATGAGCGTCAAGTCGAGTTCGAGACGCTCGTTTTCTATTTGTTCTAAACTTTCTAGCAAAAATGGTTGTGGCATGCCTTACTATAGAAGATCACATGCGCGTTTGTCAAGTTTGTGTTGAAAAAATAGCACTTTTAGCAACACAAAGTTTCTTGTGTGGACTCCTA
>CAYJOV010000174.1:0-4260 GCA_964371905.1 uncultured Akkermansia sp.
CAAAGGCGCGCTCGATGGCGGCGAGCAGCTCCTGCTTGCGGAAGCTGGGGAGCACGACATCGGGGCTTTGCGTGACAAAGTCCTTCAGCCATGCGGCCTGCTCGCTGAGCTTGAAGTACCAATTCTCCTCCGCGAGCTCGACGACCTCACCCCACATGGGGTCGAAGCTGCCGTCCTCGTTGCGTTCCTTGTCGGTGAGGAATTGTTCTTGGCGTACGGAGTAGAAGCCAGTGTAGGCCTTTTTGTAGAGGTAGCCCGTGTCTTTGAGTTGGGTAAGGATCTTTTGCACGCAGAGCTTGTGGCGAGGGTCAGTCGTGGCTGCCCAGCCGTCGTAGGAGAGACCGAGTCTCTCCCAGAGGGCGCGGAAGCGTGCAGTTGATTCATCGGCGTATTGCTGAGGGCTCATGCCCGCCTCAGCGGCCTTTTGCTGCACCTTCTGTCCGTGCTGATCCACTCCCATGAGGAAGTAGACCTCTTCACCACGCATTCGCTGCCAGCGTGCGATAACGTCGGCGAGTACTTTCTCATAGGCATGCCCTATGTGGGGTGATCCATTCGTATAATCTATAGCTGTGGTGATATAAAACATATTCGTGCGCCATCATAGCATAAGCCGCTTGCGCGGACAAGGCTATATTCATAGCAGATATTTGCTCATCTCAAATTGCTCCTGTTCCTTGAGAGTCGTCACGAGACACAGGTTCTAATAGCCGTACTTCTTTTTCTTTAAGCTCAGGCAGTAAAAGGCAAAGATCAGCCCTAGCGACTCCGCCACGGGGATGGCGAGCCACAGTCCCTCACTCCCCCAGATGAGAGGGAGCAGGATTATACCACTGCCCAAGAAGATCAAAGTGCGCGCCACCGCGACGAGCGCGGAGAAGAGCCCATTGCCGAGTGCGGTAAAGAAGGCTGAGATGAAGATAGCAAAGCCCATGAGCAGATACCCGAGCGAGAAGCTGTAGAAGCCCTCTTGAGCCAGACGATAGACATCACTGCCCTCCATGGCGAAGATGGCGAGGATGTCATCGAGGCAGAGGAGGGCGACCACGTAGGTGAAGACCGAGATGCACCCCACGCAGAGCAGTGCGCTGCGTCTGATGCGCTTGAGCATAGCCTTGTCATCCCTGCCGTACTGATAGCTGATGATGGGTGCTATACCATCGGAGAAGCCTAGCGTGATGGAGACGAAGAGGAATTGCAGATAGAGCACGATGGAGAGCGCGGCGACGCCTGTTTCTCCATAGTATTTCATAAAACCGAGGTTGAAGAGGTAGGTGCTCACGGCCATGGAAAGGCTGGTCATCATCTCGGAAGAGCCGTTGTAGCAGACGCGGCCGAACTGTCGCAGGCTCAGCTTGGGGCGCGTGAGTTGCAGCACGCTCTTGTCATTGAAAAAGAAGTAGAGGAGTCCCACGACTGCGGGTATACAGGCACCGAGGCTCGTTGCGTAGGCGGCACCACTGATGCCCCAATTCCACTCGACGATGAAGAGGTAGTCGAGGCATACATTACAAATCCCCGCGGCAAAGACGAGGCCAAGCCCTAGCGCTGGCCTGCCCGCGGTGACGAAGAACATCTGGAAGCTCATCTGTATCATCTGCGCAGGGGCAAAGATCAGCAGCGGGATGATATAAGCGCGACTCAGATCACGCTGCGCCTCCGAGCAGCCTACAAGGTCGAGCATGGTCTCAACGCCTAAAATGCCCGCAAGTCCCAGTGTCAGGCCGAGTCCTAGCTGGATGCACACGAGCATGCTGAAACTCGCGCGTGCTTTCTGCGCCTGCCCCTCGCCCATGAGCTTGGCCACGTAGGCACTACCTCCGACGGCGAGCATGAGCGCGATGGCTTGGAGTGCGCCGAAGGCGGGGTAGACCATGTTCAGCGATGAGAGCGCGAGGGAGCCCACATAGCGGGAGACAAAGATGCCATCGACCACGACGTAGCTCGCCAGTACGAGCATGGTGAAGATGGTAGGCAGGGAGAATCCAAGCAGCTCGCGCTTACTGCGTCCGAGGTTGAGGGGGTGGTTCATGGTGTGGAGGGGTGGTGAGGGGTCAAGTTTAGGTGTTGTTCTAATTGGGCTAGGAATGCGGTCGTGCTCTCGACGAGTCGCTGTGCTTGCTCCTCGCCCATGGCTGCTAGCGCGCGTTGCTCCGCGCCGTGTAAGGAGCCGAGGAGTTCGGCGCGCCGCTGACAGCCCTTCTCGGTGAGGTAGACTAGCTTCCCGCGGGCATCGTTGGGATTCGTCGCAAAGGTGATTTCTCCTCGCTGGTCCAGCTCACGCAGGATGCCCGTGAGGGTCTGCTTGGGGATGCGGCAGCTCAGTGCTATATCACGCGGGCTTACGCCTGTGTCTTTCTGTAGGTAATCATAGAGTAAAAGCGTATTGAGCGACGCTCCTTGAGATCTCGCCCAGCGACCATAGAGATGATCCCACTGGTGCGCCACGCGCATCATCTCATGATGCAGGGCGGCTGTGGCACTGTTTTCTTGGCTGTTCATGGGGTGAATATAGTACGAAATCGGACTATATGCAAGTTTTTATTATGACAAATAAGATTTTCACTCAACAAAAAGAAGCTTTAATACTTTTTGATCAGCTCATCATAGAGCACTCCCGTGCCCCCAAAGATGTCAAGCGCACTGCCCACCGTCGCATCGACGCTGCCCTGGCTGAGCTCGGCGATGAGTTCAAAGTCGCGCAGATGCCGTATGCCCCCCGCGTAGGTCATGGGGCAGCCACGCCACGCACCGAGCAGCGCGACGAGCTCCTCGTCTATGCCTTCGCATTTCCCCTCAACATCGGCTGCATGGATGAGGAATTCGTCACAGGAGTCCGCCAGCGCATCGAGCTGCGCATGGGTGATGTCCATATTGGTGAGCTGCTGCCAGCGATTCATCGCGACTGTCCAGCCTGTCGCCGTACGGCGCGCGCTCAGGTCGATGACGAGACGCTGCCTGCCCACACGCTCGACGAGCTCGGCTAAGACATGCGGGAGAAAGCAGCCTCGCGAGTCAAAGAGCGCGCTGGTGATGATGAGATGCGACGCGCCCGCATCGAGCCACTCCTGAGCATTGCCCGTATGGAGTCCCCCCCCTATTTGGAGTCCCTGTGGGTAGGCAGCGAGCGCACGGCGCGCCGCCTCATCATTGCCAGGTCCTAGCTTGATGACATGTCCCCCTGTAAGCTTATCGTGTCTGTAGAGCTCAGCGTACCATGCGGCACTGTGCTCGGAGACGAAGTTTGTTTGCAAGGCGTGCTCGGCATTGTCCAGAGTACCACCGACGATTTGTTTGACCTGTCCATGATGGAGGTCGATGCAGGGGCGAAAGCGTGTCATGCCTCCATTATACCCGCCTAAGCGAGCTTGGCAAGAGAAAGCCTTCCCGCGTTGTTGGAGGACGCTCGGTCTTGCTACTTTCTTTTCGTATTTGAAAATGTGCAAAAATCCCAAAGCGTGACATTTTGACACAGCAATAGGACAAAATGTCACAGCCGATGAGACAAACTGTCTCTATCTTATAATAGATCAGAAAAGGCACATAAAGATAACTCTCGAATAATCAAAGACATAAGCAATTAACTAAAAGCTAGTCCACTTGGCACGCTATTTGCATAGAGAAAGGTATAAGCGAGACGCGGGCTCACCGCCCAGCTCACCTAAATATCACAACAACACAAGAAAGAACATACACATATGCCAAAAATCCTCGGAATCGACCTCGGAACAACCAACTCCTGCATGTCCGTCATGGAAGGCGGACAAGGCACTGTCCTCGAAAACAGCGAAGGTGCACGCACCACCCCCTCCATCGTTGCCTTCACCAAGAGCGGTGAACGCGTCGTAGGACAGGCCGCCAAGCGCCAAGCCGTCACGAACCCACGCAACACCATCTACTCGGCAAAGCGCCTCATCGGTCGCAAGTTCTCCGAACTCACCGAAGACGACAAAAAAGTCCCTTACGAAATCGTTGCCGCTGCCAATGGTGACGCCCACATCAAGGTAGAAGTCGGCGGTGAATCCAAAGTATTCTCCCCCCAAGAAATCAGCGCGATGATCCTCGCCAAGCTCAAGGCTGACGCTGAGGACAAGCTCGGTGAAACCATCACCGAAGCCGTCATCACCGTCCCCGCCTACTTCAACGATGCTCAGCGCAACGCCACCAAGGCCGCTGGTGAGATCGCTGGTCTCAAGGTACGCCGCATCATCAATGAGCCCACCGCAGCCGCCCTCGCCTACGGTCTGGACAAGAAGAGCA
>CAYJOV010000175.1:0-4200 GCA_964371905.1 uncultured Akkermansia sp.
CCGCGCGGATGTTGACATCAATGCGGTTGCCCGAGCCCATGACGAACTCATCCACAGAGTTGTCCAGCACCTCCTTGAGCAGGATGTAGAGACCATCCTCGCTCATCGAGCCATCCCCGAGCTTGCCTATGTACATGCCAGGGCGTAGGCGTATGTGCTCTTTCCAATCTAGGGTGAGAATGGCGTCTTCGGAGTATTCAATGGGCATGGCTAAGCGATTATAATGACAGAAGACTTCCTTGGCAAGAGGGAATAACAAGTAAACACGATCCTCCCCTCCATGTCATCGCGCAACAAAGACGTACATAGCTACTGCTATTACTTGAATATGAGGACAGGCGGGCTGAACTCACTAGCTCATGCAGCGCAATAAGATGAAGGCGACGATGATGAAAATAATCGTGGAGACCACGCTGTTGTTCTTTTCCTCATCGGGCTTTTTCTTGAGCACCTGCTTTCCGTACCAAGGCGTGGGCGGTGTCTCACTAGAGGCCTGCTCTTCCATCTGCGTGAGTGTGGGGGAGAGCTCGACTGAAGCCTCCTCGTGCACGCGCGGAGGCGGGGGAAGGTGGGGTGCCTTTGTCGCAGTCTTTTTTGGTGGCTTGGGTTGTCCCAGCCCTGGTGCTCTCGTGAGATCGCGCTGGGGGACAGGCACGCGAGCCTGCGCTGAAAGGGAGTGCTGATGTGAAGCGAGCTCTTGCGAACGCTGCGTCTGCTCATCAATCATGGCTTGCAGATTGGCGACGAGCGCGTCACTCATGGTATCAAGCTCGCGTCGCTGAGCGGCGAGCTTGTCATCGCCGTCTTGAGTAGGAGAGGACATAGGAAGGGGAAGAGGAAGAAGTTGAGGGCTAAACTATAAAGGAGCTAGCTAGGATGCGATTGATTCTTACGGGCGTTGAGAATGGTGGTGATGATCTTTTGCCTATCACCACGGGCATTCCAGACGAGGTAGAGGAAGTCTGCGGGGTGGATGTTGCCATTCTTTTTAAGAAAGGCCCTATCCTGCGCGCAGTAGTACATGATGCTCGGGTCGAGATTGCCATGCAACTTGGCCTCCGCCTTGCGTATGAGGCGCGGCATATAAGGCATATCTTGGAAGACCTCGTACTCGCGCGGTAGCTGTGACTCAGAGAGCATCTGCATCTTGCCGTGTATACCTCGCTGCGCGATCATGAAGAAGGAGCGGCGCGCTGCCGCGATGAGCAAGGCCATCGTCGGGCTCGGATTGCCCTCCTGCGCATAGGCCTGCACGTAGGCAAAGAGCTCATTGCGGTGGTAGCCTATGCTCTCCAAAAAGGCGATTTCATTGGGCAGGAAAAATTGCTCCGCGCGTCGCGACGGAGACGCGTGGAAGCGCTCGACAGCGTCCCTAAAGACTTGCATGAATTGATCATTCCACTCCATAAGTGCAACTATAAACAAAACTAGCAAATAGTACAAGACAAATTCCACATATGAACGCAGGATAGAGAGATGAGTCTCTGGGAATGCCCTCTCATTTCGCCTTGCGCTGGATGATGGATATCCCCGATCGGGGGGAGCGGTGCGAGCTCTTGCGCTGAGGCCGCTGCCCCGTGGCGCGGTATTCGAGCTCATCGCAGAGTGCGCGACGAGCGAGGTAGCGATTGATCTCGCGCTCACGCTCGCGGTGGCAGCGGATGACGAGCCCACTAGGGAGGTGGGTGAGGCAGACGCAGTTGTTGGTCTTATTTGTCTTTTGTCCCCCCTTGCCTCCTCCGCGCGTGAAATGCTCCTCAAGGTCGCTCGCGGTGATGCCCCACTGCTCCATGCGGTGGCGGAGTACTTCGAGCTTCTGCGGGGTAACAGCCATAGAATAGAAAAAGCAGCAGAGCAGCAGCACATCGGAGGCACTGCTGCTCTAAAAGTTGAGATAAACGAGAGATTAACGGCGCGATTTCTTGCCCTTTTCCTCAGGTTCGGCCAAGATGACCTTCACTCCCTGCTTCGCCCATGACTCGACGAAGTCTTTTTGCACCGCCTCGCCCGTACGCAGACGCGCATAGAGTTTTCTGAGAGTCTTTTTATCATTCTTCTTGCCCTTGAGCAGCTCCTTGAGGTAGGCCTTGAAGGCGCGTACACCTGCCTCATCGCCCATGTGGACAAAGTAGGTGACGCACATCACGGAGAGATAGTAGGTGTCGACACGGTTGCCCATGTATTCATACATTTCATCCTTGGTCATGAGGAAAAACTCCTCCAGCGTGAAGGGGAACTTGAGCCCCTCGCCGTCGCGCCCCATGCGCCTCTTGCCATGGACTACGATGCCCTCAAAGTTCTTCACAAAGTCCAATACGCCATCGCCATAAGGGAGATAGCCGACATACTCCGAGAAGCCCTCATTCGCCCAAACGGGCAGATTATTCAAGCAGGTGAATTGGTGCATGATCTCATGGGCGAGCGTATGCGAGTCGATGTCCCCACCAGACATGGAGCCATCCGCTGCGATAGCCATGCTATCAAAGGGTACCATCACCTTATCCTCCACAATATCGCTTTCCTTTTTCTTGCCCTTCACCGTGCGTGATCGATGGGTGAAAACACCCGCACTGCCCTGTGGACCTCCGGCGGCGACATAGGAGGCTTGGGTTTTATAGAGCTCGGCGCGGAATTTATTTTTACTCTTACGTTTACGTGTGGCTCGCTCGATAGGTAGGGCCTTCGACATGGCGTAGATCGCTGCATAGGAGGTTTCAAAGAGGCGTCCTACGCTCTCTTGTGCTTCTTCGCTGAGCTCGACCTCGGAGGTGAATTGGAAGTTGATCGTCTGGTAGCGGAATACATCGTCCTTCTCGGAGAGCGCGCGCAGGCGTGTATTCTTCGGACCGGGGACTTGGGTGGGCCAGCGGTCGGGATTGACCAGCTCATCCTCGGGGGAGGACTCGGCTGAGGTCGTTTTGCCCGATGTCGTCTTCTTTGCCTTTTGCTGAGCGTAGGAGCCCTCGATCATGCCTTGATAGGGCTGTGAGCTCTGACCCAAGGCGGTGGATACGAGGCAGAGTGCTGCTAGTACCGTGGGGATAAATGGGGGGATTTTCATAATGAATAGAGGGGTTGTACTGCGATGCCATCAGGTCTGGAGCCAATTCACACCGAGCAAAATACCGTACTTGCTTATCAGATTAACAAATTGGCGCAAAAAAACGAGCTTTTTTTACTGATGCTTACAGAGCTTTCGGTTTTCTCTTCTATCCTAATCCTTTTTCTTCGGTAGCTGGATGTCGACTACAGGCAGACTCACAGACTTGAGAGGCTTGGGGAAATAGTGAATTTGCACCGACCCGATTTCTTTCTTGAGTCGCCTAAAAATCATGTGATCAATCGTCATGGAGAGTGAGGTTCCCTCTTCCCAACTGCGCAGATAGCCATACATGGGTTTTCCTTTTTTATCAAAAAGCTTGAGCTGCATATCATGGGTAGCATCCGTCTGTTTGATGAATAGACCATAGTTGGGCATGGCATCAACAGCGATCTGCCCTATCTCATACTCCAGCTCCACTCCATCGACAAGGAGAGTCCCCTTGTCGCCCTCTAGAGGCAGGGTGACGACGCGCTGCGCATGCTCAGAATACCAAAAAGTAAGCTCCCCTAGGCTATCTTTCTTCGGTGGTGAAAGCAGAACATCGTCTTGAAAACGCTCAATGACGGCCTTAAAATCATCATTATCGCGATCTCGCTCAACCCTCGATTTAAAGGCGTAGTTGATACGACCATCCGTGGTGTATCTCACCACAATCCTCGAGGGATGGATGGACTCATCATTCGTGTTGAGGCGCAGTCGTAAAAACCGCCGCTCACCATCATAAGGCTCGGTGAGAATGGCGGAGGTGATTCTTGTCGGCTCGCTCTTCTTGCCTTGTTCGACGATGTTGCTATGATTGCATTGCAAGAGGAGAGGGGTGAGCATGAGACTCGCCGTGAGTCGGAGGAGAGTTTGCATAGTACCCCATACAATAGCATAGCTGCTCGATGGCAGCAAGGAGGAAAGGGCGCTAGACTCTGCGTATGACAGAGTCTAGCGGGGGATGCACTCTATTCCCCCTTCTTTTGAGCCGCCTTGCGTGCGGCTTTTTCGGCAGCCTTGGCGGCTTTCTCAGCCATCTTGATTTTCTCTTCCTCGCTGAGGATGCGGGGGAAGACGGGGCTAGATGATTGCTGAATCGCATGCCCCTCGGGGAG
>CAYJOV010000176.1:0-4180 GCA_964371905.1 uncultured Akkermansia sp.
CAAGCAGGCCCTCATTGATGGGGTTAACAAAGACCGATTGAAGAATAACCCAAAACTATTGGACAAGGATCTAGCTCATTTCTGGTACAAATAAATACAATATCACCATGCACGATATCTATATCCTTACCCTATACCCGATAGAGCTTCTATACAAGTATATCTATCTGACACTCGTTCTACTCATCAACAATTATGGATTGGCTCTCATTGCCTTATCCCTGCTCAATTATTTCTTACTTATTCCCCTGAACAATCTTGTTAGAGGTCTACAGGAGAGAGAAAGCAATATCAAAGAGATTCTAGAGCCTCAAATCAAAAATATTAAAGAGACATCACGCGATGAGGCTCGCCACACGAGAATACAAAAGCTCTATGAGCGCTATTCTTACCATCCTATCTTTGCCATTCGCAACGTCTTTCCTCTGCTAGTACAATTACCCATTTTGATGGCAGTGTACTACATGGTCAGCACTCTCAGTGATTTAGATGGAGAGAGTTTCCTTTTCCTTCAGAACCTTGCTCAGCCAGACGGTGTGCTCTTCGGGCTTAATATCATGCCCTTCATCATGACGCTCATTAGTCTAGTGAATGCATGCTTTGTGGTAAAGTTGTCAAAATCGCAAAGAAATCAGGCTGTTATCGTCTCCTTGCTGTTCTTTGCGCTACTGTATAATGCTCCATCAGCCCTTCTTCTGTACTGGACGATGAACAATGTGCTGATAATTGTCTTCAGCCTCTTGACTAAAATTAGCTACATTGAGAGAGCACGACATGCTCTACTGTCACTCAAAGAATGGAGTATCCCCTCTTTTGCTGACTCTACTGGGCTCTTTCTCTTCTTGTCTTTCACCGCTCCACTCTTTTTCACAATAAGCCACAATATAAATTACATTAATGAGTTACAAATTTCGTACTTTATATTATTTTCATCAGCTTGTCTATGTATCTTCTTGGGAATAGGAGTAGTATTAGATAAACTGATCAAAGCTAAATTGAGCTATAGTATCCCATTACCATCCATCACCTGCCTGAAAAAGATAGCGAAGGATGGTAGGACATATCAATTGAAGTTAAAGGATTTCATATACCTATTTATAGCACTATGCTCTGCCTGTTTTATAACTCGTCTCTGTTTAAACATATGGATGTATGTAACAGACAGGGTTCTGATCAACAGCATATCTTTGGGCACGGCTATCGTCCTCTTTTTAATCTGTAGAAAATACAGTTTCAAGCTGCTCAATGTTCTCATGCTATCTTTATGTGTATTCAGTTGCATCATACTTGGGCAGAAGCAGCAAGAAATTCAAAGAGCAGAATTATCATCAAACAATTATGTTAACGACATCAGAAAACTGTTTCCAATGGATGTCAAACTCAACACTAGAGCTAACATCTATTTCATCTTTCTAGAATCCTATATGAATTCGTCAGTTCTAAAGAATACCTATGGATTTGACAACTCTTCATTCGAGAACAAACTTCGAGAAAGCGGATTCAGTATCTACAATAATATATATTCACATGGGCCATTCACTAAGGCTTCATTGCTCAATGCATTCTTAATGAAAGACGACGTCTACAGCTTTTTTGCAGGAATTCTAGATATTATACCACACGCGTATGAAATATTTCAAGGGGGCAAGGACAATCTACTATTCCAGTATCTGAAAAAGAATGACTACACCATTTCATGCTTTTATGACCAGCCCAGCTATTATATACGCGATACTGGTAATTTAATCGATTATCCTAAGAAGAGTCAATCCCCTCCATTTAAAAGACTAATCCGCACAATTGCCCCTAGTTTACATTCAAGGCTAGAGTTATTAAATCAATTAGTATTGGGAGAAGAAAGCAAAAAGTACAACGACGACATTTACCCCATTGTCAGAGAACATCTTTCTGCAAAGAAATTGTCAGACCCCCCTTCGTTTTTTCTTTTAAAACCAGTCAATTCACTGCACGAATCCCCTGTAGTCTCTGGGGTATTTGATAGCTACCAACAGTGGTCCTCATCTGGAATTTACCAACAAGGAGTACGAGACATGAATGTGGGATTGCTAGCTATCATTGAACAGATAGAAAAGTACGACTCCAATTCTGTGATTATATTGGTCGGCGACCACGGGCATAGGTACGTATCGGCTGTAGAAGGTTTCGATGCTATCAACACCATGACGCCACGTAAGATTCAAGAAGAATACCCCGAGCTCCAGATGACACCTCAAGAGTGTATCGAAGATCTATTCAGCGTGTTTATGGCGATCAAAATGCCTCAAAGTGCAAAAGCAGAATTGCTCATTGACTCAGAATTTGCCTATGCGGACTTGTTCAAGTATATTTTTGCTGCGCTTGATAATAACCCAGCCTTCCTTAAACACAAATCATCCGATATATCATTTAACACTAAAGGCAATGTTATACGAAGAGGAAAAGTAATTATCGAAGATGGAGAACATAAATAGTCATCCATACTTTAACTCAGCAAATCACACAATAACAATACTATTTCAGATTTTATGATATCAAGTATTTTTCACTCACAATTATCCTATCTCGACCCAGGGAGTGGCAGTGCACTACTCGCATCTTTGTTTGCGGTAGCCACAGCAGTACTGTACTCGCTGAAAATCCTGTATTATAAACTCATTGGCAAAAGTGTATCCAAGCAAGTCGGTAGCGATACCTTAATTATTTTTAGCGAAGGGAAAGGCTACTACACGACCTACATCCCCCTTATCAATGAGCTCATCGCGCGCAAGATTCACTTCCGCTACATCAGCCTTGATATGTATGATCCTGCTCTGACCATAGAGAGTGAATACATGCATTCAAAGCTCTACTCCCGCTCTAGCTTTGGCTTTGCCAAGATAGCAGCCCTGAAGGCTCCACTTATGCTCTCCACTACCCCACACATAGGCACGGAGGGTTACCCGCTCGCAAGGCCCATTGGGGTAGAGAAGCTCGTGCACGTATTCCACGACTATGTTGCAGGTACTTATTACAGGCTAGGAGGACTGGATCATTATGATATCGTCATTAGCACGGGGGAGTACTGCGAAGAGTATCTCAGGCGTGTAGAAGAAGCCAGAAATACCCCCAAGAAAGAAATCATCGCACTGGGTCTTCCCTATGTGGACAATCTGAGCGCGAAACTATCTCAAGAGACCCAGCAGAATGAGCCGCGTGACGTAAAAACCATCCTCGTGGCTCCCTCATGGGGACTCAAGGGCTGTTTTAACAACTACGGCACAGACTTTGTCAAAGATCTGATTGCTCAAGGATACAGGGTCATCATACGCCTGCATCCGCATTCCTCTATCAACGAGCCTCAGAATGTGGCTCTGTGGAAAGCGCAGCTCGCCCATACGGGGGCTATCTGGGATGAAGACATCTATAGTACCTCGGCAATGATGCAGGCTGATTTGATGATTTCTGATACGTCTTCTGTGCGATTTGATTTCGCATTCTTGTACCTCAAGCCTGTCATCACGCTGGATATCCCCAAGGAGAGCCGCGCTGATTTTGAAGCTTCCTATCATGAGAAAACATGGGATTCGCTCATTGAGCATCAGATAGGTGCTGTGGTCGAAAAGAGCAAAATCTCCAGCTTAGCTGAGACGATACGACACATACTGGAGAATTATGATGCCGATCGGCTCAAGAAACTGCGTGATGACAATGTAGTCAACTTTGGCTGCTGTGCAAAAGCTATTGTGAACTATTTAGAAGAGTCGCCTGATGCGCAGCCATGAGAGGATGGGGATGAAAGCATCAAAATACGTTTTCATACTACCATCTTAATCATCTGCACCCCATCGGTCAAGCCCTCATTCCTCCTCGTTCGTTTTCTCTCATGTACAAATAATGAATGAGGTTTCCTCTTCCAAGACATCTAAAATTAATTGACTTGACCTTAGATCCCACGGTGATATACTGAGCGAGTACTTGCCATTTTCTCCTATTCTTGGTGGAGTGACTCAGCCTCTACACGCCTTTTTCTGCGAATCTAAAGGATTTTTCTGAGTTGTAGCAAGCAAAAGAATAGAAAAGAACACGGGTCATTACTGGCTACACAGAAGGTTGCCTGTAACAGTAATCTTGCAGCAGTGATAGGACTCACAATAGCACATCTCAGCATCTCTTATACAATCAATAAATAATAGCTAAACTA
>CAYJOV010000177.1:0-4170 GCA_964371905.1 uncultured Akkermansia sp.
GTGGAGAAGACACCATGCGGCAGGATGACGGGGATGCGGTTCGGGTCGTAGGACTCCACGCAGGAGAGACCTTCGACCTTCTCGACCTTGCCAGGGCGCAGCAGCCCGAGGATGCGCCAATCTGTGGCGTCGATCACGCGCCAGTAGATTTCGAGTGCGGCGGTGTAGTTCGCCGAGAGCAGGTATCTGCTTTTTTTGTACTGAAATCTCTCCTGCTTGAAGCGGGTAATGAGTCGCAAGCGAGGCTTTTTCTGGGAAAAGTCCATCACAGCCGTGAGTGTGCGTGCCGTCCCGCGCGAGCGTATCGCGTAGTCGATGCCTGCTTTCTTGGTCATGTCTGCCGAGATGAGCCCCACCAACGAGACGCCGAGGCCTTTGACTTCGAACTTATCGTCGAGGCTTTCGATGGAGATGTCGGCGGCGGGGACGATGTCGCTGTAGACCTTGGTGAGGGGGATATCTTCGCCAGAAAAGTCTTCATAGCATAGATCGATCCGAGGCGGGATGAAGCTGCGCTTCTGCTTTTGAGCCCTGTGAAAGCGCACTCTCATGTGGCGCATATAGTCAAGGAGATAGGCGTTGTAGCGCTCGATTGCGGCGAGCCTGAGCTCCATGGGTTGGCATGGGGAGGTGAGGATGTGCCATTCGCGCTTCCATGCGGCAAAGTCCTCGGGGGCTTCCTCGGGGGAGTGAAAGTGGTACTGCGTGGGTTCGATGGGGTCACACACGAGCTGATCGCTACAGCTGGTCGTCAGAAAAAGAGTGACAACGAATACCCGTTTTTTGAAATCCTGTAGAATATGCAACACGATTACGTTTATATCAAAGAAGAGGGCGGTGGTCAATACATCAGTGTGCAAGAGTGCTACCTGTTTTAGATCTTTGCTCTAGAATCTTTTACATGACCTATTAAAAGCTTGATTTTTATTGAGATTTATCGTACTAATCCCTCGTCAAACTGTCATACTATGTCCACACAGCCCTTTTTTAGAAGAACTACCTTGGCGCTCCTTGCTAGCATGAGCCTCGCGCAGGCGCAGATGCCAGGAGGTGCCACTCCTACCGTCCTTGTGGCTCCCGTGAGCACAGGATTTGATTCTATCGAGCGTCGCAGTATCGGCCACACGGAGGCGATCCGTACGGTTGACGTGCAGACCGCTGTCCAAGGCTACCTCGCCAAGATCAATGTCGAGAATGGGGCTTACGTTAAGAAAGGGGACATTCTCTTTGTCATCGACACCACACGCTATCAGGCCGAGCTCGATCAGGCCAAGGCGACCATAGCCGAGCTTCATGTGCGCATTGATTACACGAAAAAGCATCTCAAGCGTCTCCACGAGCTCGTCGAAAAGCAGGCGACCTCCAAGCAAGAGGAGGAAGACTACGTCCACCAGCTAGAGAGCCTCCAAGCCAACATGGCTGAGGCTGAGGCCATGCTCACCCTCGCGGAGAAGAATCTCACCGACTGCACCATTCGCGCCACCATCGCTGGGCGCGTCGGACGCATCCAGAATGCCGTAGGCAATTACGTTGATAGTGGAGCCCAGCTCGCCACGATCAAGCAGATGGACCCCATTTATGTAAAATTCCCTCTCAGTCAAAACGATGTCAAGGGTGTCTTCCACGGGCACAAGGAGATCAAGAATGTCACTGATATCACGCTGCGCACGCCGACGGGCTTTGTCCTGCCCACACAGGGAAAAATCGCCATCGTGGACAGCCAGCTCAACGAGGACACGGACTCCTACACCCTCTGGGCGGAGTTCGCGAACAGGGAGGGAGCACTCACGCCTGGAGGCATAGGAGAGGTCAGTGTGCGTCTCAACACGCGCCAAGCGGTCAAGATAATCCCCCTTACCGGCGTACGCTATGATGCCTCGGGTGCCTACGTCTTCACCGTCGAAGACGACAAAATCGCGCGCCACAACATCACCGTAGGCAATGTACAGGGCTCAAGCCAGACCGTCTATGATGGAGTCGATGAGGGAGCTCTCGTCGTCATTGACGGGGCTCACAAGATACGCGTAGGTAGCACCGTGAAATCCATGATGGCTCCAGCACCTTCCTCCGAGGAGGAGAGCAAACCCAGCCTGAATGACACCCTCCCTCCCGTGCCTGTCAGCATCGTCACAGCGCAGCGCATCGCCGATCCCTCGGTCTTGAAGAGTCATGGTGCTCGCGTCGAGGAGGTACGCCAAGTCGACATCAAGGCCAAGGTGGATGGCACGCTGGAGCATATAGGCTTCACCGAGGGTCGCCCTGTCAAGGCGGGCGAGGTGCTCTTCCAGATCGACTCGACACGCTACGCTGCCACAGTCAAGGCGCAGAAGGCCAAGATCCAGCAAATTGATGTCCAGATCAAGGACGCCAAGGCCAAGTGGGAGCGCCAGCAGTACCTCTATCAGCGTCGCGCTACGAGCCTCAATGACGTGGACACAGCCCAGCTCACCTACGATACACTGATCATTCAAAAACAAGCCGCTGAGGCGCGCCTCATCATCGCTGAGGATGACCTTGCACGCTGCACCATCAAGGCTCCCATCAATGGCATCATCGGGCGCATCCACTACACCGTGGGCAGCTACATCAAGGGGGATAATGAGCTGGCTACCCTCATTCAGGTGCGCCCCATGTACGTGCGCTTCTCTCTGAGTGAGACCGATATTCTCTGCTTCTATGGCAGCACCAAGGAGATGCAGGAGCAGGCTGAGATCTCCCTCATAGATGCAACGGGCAAGAAGTATGAGGGAACAGGTCACATCGAGTTTGTCGACAACACGATACAGACAGGTACGGGTACGCAGAACTGCTGGGCAGTCTTTGGAAATTCTAAGGGGCTTCTCAAGGCGGGTTCTGTCGTGAGCATCAAGCTGCGCCGCAAGCCTGAGTTCCAACAGCTCGCCATCCCCGCAACAGCGGTCCAGCTCGATAGTCAGGGATGCTACGTTTATTTGCTACGCGATGGACGCGCCATCAAGACGCGCATTATTTCAGGAGCGATCAATGAGGCAGGGCTCATGGCTGTCTACAAGGGCATCACCGACAAGGATCAAGTTATTAATTCCAACTTTTCTACACTGGTGCATCAGGCCAAGGTCGAAGCTTCGGCTCAATAATCGTATGCTTCTTTTCTACTAAACGTCTTTCTTTTTATGTTTTCACAATTCTTTGTCACACGCCCCAAGTTCGCCTTCGTCATCTCTATTCTGATGATGCTTGCGGGCGTCATCTGCATCACACAAATCCCCATTGCCGAGTACCCCGAGGTATCGCCACCCTCCGTGCGCGTGAGCATGGCCTACTCAGGAGCGAGCTCCGAGGAGCTCGCGCAGGTCATTGCCGCTCCTGTCGAGGAGCAGCTCATCGGTCTGGAGAATCTGGAGTACTTCTCCTCCGAGAGTAGCAACAATGGTACCTATGCCCTCTCCCTCTCCTTTGCCGCAGGGGCGAATGACGATATGGCTCAGGTGAATGTCACCAATGCCATCAGCCGCGTCGAGTCCAAGCTCCCCGCCGAGGTCAAGCAGACGGGCTATCAGGTGAGCAAGCGCAGCAGCGACATGCTCTGCACACTCACCTTTATGGGTGACCCCGCCATCATCAGCGATCTCGAGCTCACCAACTGGGTGCGCGCCAATGTGCGTGACCGCCTCGGGCGTGTGCCTGGTGTCTCAGAATCTGCCATCATGAGCAACCGCAGCTACGCCATGCGTATCTGGATGAATCCCACGCGCATGAGCGCGCTGGGCATCACGCCTCTCGATGTCAGCAAGGCTATCCAAGAGCAGAACATCCAAGCCGCCGCGGGCTCGGTGGGCTCACAGGACGATGAGTCGCTCGCTACCTTCACCATCACGGCGACGGGGCGCCTCAAGACAGTCGAGGAGTTCAGCAATATTGTTGTCAAGACGGGAGCTGATGGACACGTGACGCGCCTGCGCGACATCGCCACCATCGAGCTGGGCTCGGAGTCGAACAACGCCTACACCCGCTTTGACGGCAAAGATGCCGTCGGCGTACGCATCTCGCGCACCAATGCCGCCAATGCGCTCGCCACCATCGAGCTGGTCAAGGCCGAGATCGAGAAGCTTCGCTCTAGCTTCCCCGAGGGTGTCAGCTGGTCGATGTCCTACGACCCCACCCTCGCCATCGAGGCGACGATGAAGGAGA
>CAYJOV010000178.1:0-4114 GCA_964371905.1 uncultured Akkermansia sp.
GCTTTTACCTTTACCTTTTGGTTCGTCATCATCATCGTCATCGTCATCATCATCATCATCGTCATCATCATCATCATCATCATCATCATCATCATCATCATCGTCATCGTCATCGTCGTCGTCATCGTCGTCATCCAACAATTGAGGACCCTTCTTGGTGACTCCGAGGAGGAGATCCGACTCTTGCTCGATCAAAAGCTCTAGAGTCTCCTTGATCTCTGCGACTTCTGTGCAGACGGACTCGAAATCTTGCTGAGTATCAGGAAGAGCGACTAGGGGGCTGGCACTCATCAAAGGTACGATGAGGCTCGTAATGAGGTATTGATTCATAAAAAATGTGTTAGCTACGCGTGATTGTAGAGCTCTTTAAGACTCATCATCCTCGTCTTCGCCATCCTCGACCATATCATCAAGACGCTCAAGGAGGCGTGTAAGCTCGTAGGATTGGAGGTCGGAGTCGTCGAGACGCTCCATTTCATCATTGAGCGAAGCGATGAGCTTGTTGTAGTCCTTCTGATCCTCCTGCTTGATCTGATCGAGGGCGCGCTCGGCGCGTATCTCTTCGACCGTGCGCGTATCATCCTCATCGTCGTCATCCTCCAACTCGGAGTTATTGGCCATGCGCTCGTAGGTCTCGGTGGATTCGGGGAGGAGACGCTTGAGCGCCATGTTCCCCTCGTTCACATCCTCCTGCTTGCGTATCTTTTTGAGGACAGAGAGGATGTCCCTGTAGTTGTCCATCATGAGCTCATACTCCTCCTTCGCCTCTTTGAGCTCCTTTTTAGTGAGCTTCTTGGCGAGCTGCTCTTCACGATCGCGCTCGAACTCAGAGCTCTGCTCACTCATCTCGTCTTCCGAGTCTGCCAAGGCGGGCAGGGTCGCGGAGCTGATCATGGAAACGAGGATACCGGGGATAAGATATTTGTTCATCATACTGTATGTATTTATCGTTAAATTATTCAAAAAATTAAGGTCATTTTGTCACGCTCTCTAGCAGCCTGCACACCGCTGGTGGCACACAGGCCTCCGCCCAACGCTGCCAGCCGGGAACCCCGACAAAGCCGCGCACGATGGAGGAAGACACCTGCTCAAACTCACTAGGAGCCATGAGGAACACCGACTGGATGCTCTCATCCATACGCGCATTCATACGCGAAATCGTCTTCTCGTACTCAAAGTCCGTCGTATTGCGCAGCCCGCGCAGCAGAAAGGTCGCTCGTGAGTTCCTCGCAAAATCAATGAGAAAGCCATGCTCCACGACAGCGAGGCTCACATGCCCAGGGAGATCGAGGAGGAGCTCTTCGAGTAGCAGGCGACGCTGCTCGATGGTGAGGTAGCTGGGCTTTTCGGGATTGACCGCGAGCGCGACGACGAGCTCGTCAAAGAGCATCGCCCCCTGACGCATCATCCACAAGTGCCCCTTGGTCGGGGGATCAAAGCTCCCCGCATAGACGGCTATCCTAGACATGAGATCAAGATAGAATCATTTGCGCCGCAGGTCAAGCATATTTTGAAGGTCTTAGCCCGCATTCACCTCCAGCGCGATGGCCTCGGGCGTGAGCGCTATGCTCTCCACCGTCACGCGGCTGAGCACGGGCTGGATCACATCAATCTTGTTGAGATCCACCTGAATGGTGTTACTCTCGTCATCGACGCTGATAAAGTCCAGAGAGGAGAGGAAGTCGATCACCTTCCCCGCGATCATCATCGCCGTCCCATCCGCGATGACCAGCGAGAGCACCCCCTCTTGGAGATCCGTGATGCGCAGCGCGAGCGAGATGGTCTTTTCCATCATCAGCATGCTAATCGTCTTGCTGATTTGGAAGGTAGACGCATCCACGTAGGAGACTTGGATGTCTTGATTGATCTTGTCTTTGATAAAGGACTCTACTTGCTGGTAGCTCGCTTGTATGTTCATGAGTATAGATACTACTCCCCTCTCTGCCTCACATCAAGACAAAAAATCAGATTACGTGATACAAATTCTCCCCTTAACACTCTAAATCAAAAGTTAGCACATGTCATACAGTATACCCAAACATGTCATACTCGGTCCTCACAGTAAGGCGCATACAGCTATTTAGCTCCTACATTTTATCTATTATCAGAGATAACGATACGAGCTTTATGCTTGATTTGACGGACAGTATGTGATAAATGTATCCTCCTATGAACATGTTCAGCGTCATGACAGCATTTGTCGCCATGACAGGAGCAGTAGCGCACGGTCAAGGAAGGACCACGCCCTATGAACCGCATCCTGACTGGGAAAACCCCGAGAACCTCCATCTCAATCGAGAGACTTCTCACGCCTTTTTCACCCCCTTTGCCACACGAGAGCAAGCCTTGAAAGGACACCGCCGTGATTCCTCGCTCTTCCTCTCTCTGAATGGAAATTGGAAATTCAACTGGTCTCCCAAGCCCGCTGATCGTCCCAAAGACTTCTACAAACCCGACTACAACGTCAGCTCATGGAAGGAAATTGATGTCCCTAGCAACTGGGAAATGCGCGGCTACGGCATCCCCATGTACATGAACCAGCCCTACGCCTTTGTGCGCAACTGGCCCTTCGTCATGACCCCCCCTCGCAACGAGGCGGAGAAAAAACTCACCATCCCCCAAAAAGAACCCAATGCCGTCGGCTCCTACCGCCGCAATGTGAAGCTGCCCGCCGACTGGAAGGGCAAGGAGGTCTTCATCCAATTCGACGGCGTCGACTCCTTCTTCTACCTCTTTGTCAATGGGAAGAAAGTAGGCTTCTCCAAGGACAGCCGCACAGCCGCTGCCTTCAACATCACCAAGTACCTGAAGCCCGGTAACAACGTGATCGCCGCCGAGGTCTACCGCTTCAGCGACGGCTCCTATCTGGAGTGCCAAGACATGTGGCGTCTCTCGGGCATCTTCCGCGATGTCTTCCTCTACGCCACGCCGAAGGTGCAGGTGCGCGACTTCTTCGTCCACACCACCTTCCCCCAAAAGCCCGATGGCCTCAGCGACTACAGCCAAAGCACGCTCAAGGTCGACATCGACATGCGCAACCTCGGTGACAAGGAAGCCGCCTTCACCCTGAATGCCGAGCTCCTCGACGCCAAGGATCAAAAAGTCGCCGACCTCAGCCCCGCCACCGGCACACTCGCCGCCGGCAAGCAGCAGCAAGTCTCGCTGAGCACCACCATACAAAAGCCCCTGCTCTGGAGTGCGGAGAAGCCCAACCTCTACCGCCTCCTCGTCAGCGTCAAGAATCCCGATGGCACCACCACCGAGATCATCTCCAAGAAGGTAGGCTTCCGCGATGTAAAGCTGCTCAACGGCCGCTTCCTCGTCAACGGCATGCCCGTCAAGCTCAAGGGCGTGAACCGCCACGAGAGCCAGCATGCCAATGGCCACACCGTGACCGAAGAAGAGGCTCTCCAAGAGATCCTGCTCATGAAGCGCGGCAACATCAACCACGTGCGCAACGCTCACTATCCCCAGCCCTCCTACTTCTACGACCTCTGCGACGAGTACGGCATCTACGTCTGTGACGAGGCCAACATCGAGTCGCACGGCTATTACTATGGGAAAGACTCGCTCTCGCACCCCAAGGAATGGGCAGCCCAGACCCTCTGGCGCAACCAGAACATGGTCGAGCAGTCGAAGAATCATCCCTCCGTCGTCATCTGGTCCTATGGCAACGAAGCCGGCCCTGGTGTGAACTTCAAGTACGTCCAAGACTGGATCAAGCAGCGCGACCCCTCGCGCCTCACCCAGTACGAGCGCAACAACGCCCTCGCCGACCTGAGCTCCAACCAGTACCCCAGCATCGACTGGGCGAACAGCACCGCGAAGCAAAAGCTGGCGAAGCCTTGGTACGTCTCCGAATACGCCCACATCCTCTGCAACTCCATGGGGAATCTCGACGACTACTGGAAGGCATTCGACTCTAGTGACTCCATCATCGGTGGCGGCATCTGGGAATGGATCCACCAGAGCTACGATCAGGAAGTCACCCTGCCCGACGGCAAGAAAATCATCCGCCAGAGCTACGGCGGCGACCACGGCGAGACCCCCAACGACGGTATCTTCTCCATCAAGGGCGTGATCTACTCCGACCGCACCCCCAGCCCCGTCTACG
>CAYJOV010000179.1:0-3970 GCA_964371905.1 uncultured Akkermansia sp.
GGCACGCGCTCGATGGAGAGTGTGGCGCTGGATCTCGAGGATGCGCAGGCTGAGGAGTCGCTGCGTGATGAGTACTACCGAGAGGTGGAGACTCCTGTGACGGAGATTCCCGCTGAGGAGAATGTGACAGGGGAGGTGCTGACTCTTGATCTGGCTGCTGATGCGCCTCTGGATGTGGTGTCGGGGGAGCTGGTTGTGCCTCAGGGCGCGGAGCTACTGACTGATCAGGCGGGGCTGGGTGCGGGGCTGACGAATGGGCACTACATTCTCTCGCCTGATGGGGTGTCGGTCTATGGGACGGCGAATCCTCATGATATTGGACTCTCGGCTGAGGTACCGCAGTTCAAGTCGACGAGTTCTCTGCTCGGGCGCATGGATGCCAAGGCTGATGGTACGACTTATGAGCTTTCGGGGGCGTGGAATCCCTCCTCTCCTCCCATTGATGTGTGGAGGCGTGCTGATGGAAGGCTTGAGGTGATCAGCGGTCGCCATCGCCTAGCTCATGCGAAGCGACACAAGGCGCAGCATATAATGGTGCGTGTGTATGATGAGTCCGCTACTCATGATGCGCAGTGGGCGCGTATGCATGATGTGGAGCAGAATATTCTGGATAATCGAGGGTCTGCTGTGGATATTGCTTATTTTTATCGTCATAATCCTATCTCGCGTGCGGAGGCGGAGCGACGTGGGCTCATGCCCAAGACTGCGGCGGGGGAGATAGCGGCGAGCGCACGCGTGGGGCTCACGATTGCTCAAGAGGCTAGCCCCGATACTTATGATGCTGTGATGAATGGTGCTGCAAGCGCGGGGGATGCCTACCATGCGATCACTATTGCGAGTACGCCCGAGGGGCAAGCCTTGGCTCTGCAAGAGCGCAATAAGGGGGGAAGGAAGCAGTCGTGGGAGTATGTGACGGCTTTTGTGCGTGGTGTGGAGCAGCAGGGTAGCTCAGGGGCTCAGCTTGATCTCTTTGGGCATGATACATCGTGGCAGGAGAGAGCGGAGAAGACTGCAAAGTATGTGTCAAAGGCACGCTCGATGCTCAAGGAGCAGATGGCTGTGATTCGCAATGGGCGTAAGCTGGAGCAGAAGGGCAAAGTCGCTAAAAGGCTAGGCGTGGAGGTGAAGAACCCCGAGGATGCCGCGCAGCTGCTCATGCGTCTCAAGCTGCTGGATGAGGCGTATGAGCGTATGGATGGGGAACTGGGTATTCCCTCCAAGGTAGAGGCATGGGATGGCAAGAGCTCGCCCGAGGTGAGCTTGGATGAGCTGCCTTTCGCGTATCAGCGCATGGCGGTTAGTTATTCGCTTACACCTAGGGAGCAGATGATTGTGAGTGCGTTTGACAGGGTGGATGCTCGCCCCATCGCCGAGGTAGACATCCCCGAGATTTACACGGTGACACCTCAGCAGGTGCGCCAACTCATGAAGGCTAGTCTTGATAAGCTGAAAACACCGTATGAGCGAGAAAACAGAAAGCCTGCATCTATCTCTATGGGGGGCAGGACTGTGTTTATAGGAGGCTCATCAAGGCAAAAAATCAGTAGCCACAGCGCAGATAGGCGAGTAGCAGCGGCTTTTTGTGCGCTTGATGATATAGCTTCTGATTCTGTACTGATTGACATTCAAGAGAACAGTCAATCAAGCTTAAACAAGAAAGCAGATATTCAGAGATATTATTATTTTTTGAATAAGGTTCATTTTTCAAGGGCTAGTAAACACAATGTAAATAATCAAGATGAGGCGTATGTGTTGATGGTTGTTGAAGAACGCGCAAACGGAGACTTGTTTCACGACATCAATGTACGAAATGTGCAGGTTCTAGATACAATAGAAGCCACCCTTGACGCTCTTCCCGAAGGCCGCGTTACAAAAGCGGGACAAGAAGAGCAAGGTGGCTCTGGAAATAGAATAGATGAATATCTCAGAGTGGTCAAGAGAAATCGAGAAGGGACAGAAGGCTTTTCTGCATCTGTGCGTCTTGCCCCCAATGGCAAGCCTTCCAATCTCAACGAAAAGCAGTGGCATCAGGTGCGCACGCCTGAGTTCAAGGCGTGGTTTGGTGATTGGGAGCGCGCGCCTGAGAATGCAAGCAAGGTCGTGGATGAGAACGGCGAGCCGCTTGTGGTGTATCATGGATCGAGAGAAGAATTTAATGTTTTCGAAGAGGCTAAAATAGGTTCGGCTACCGATGCGGGTATACTTGGTAAAGGTTTTTATTTCACTAAGCATGAAGATTATGCAAAACATTATGCAAAAAACGGAAACTTGAAGAAGCTTTTCTTAAATATCAGGAATCCATCTATCTACGATAATTACAATTCGGCATATAATCCTGTTTTGCCAGATCCTAAAACAGAAGAAGAAGCCCTGTATCAAGACTTGCACACAGAAAGACTACACGCGGAGCTTGTGGCTGAACACTATCAAAAGAAGGGGAACGACGGTGTTATTATCGAAAACAAGTCTGAACACGAAATAGTAGTCTTCTCCCCCAACCAGATCAAATCCGCTACCGATAACCGAGGAGGCTTTGATGGCAGAAATCCCAACATCACGTTTTCAGTCGCGGGAAGTCGCTCGAAGGGCTTCAATAAGGCGAAAGCAGAGGGTCGAACATTTATCGACCCTGCCGATGGCAATGAAAAATATGTTATAGATTCTTCTTGGGTGTTTTTCGCAGATGGCTTTTCCTCTGTTTTGGAGAAGCTTAATGATATTGATGACTTGCGACTACCTCTGAAAGAGGTGATTAATCACCCTGATTTGTTTGATGCCTATCCTCAATTGGAGAAATTGGAGATCCATTTTGGTAGGATGAATAATGTGGCTGGTCTATATTCCTCGCGTCGGAAAAATGACAAGGGGAGCATTGTCGAACCTTATATTTACATCAATACGAGCGACACAAATAGGAAGGAGGTATACAAGAGTTTAGCTCATGAAGTTCAACATGCCATTCAGGATATAGAAGGCTTTTCTGGAGGCTCTAGACCTGAGTCGATGAGTGAAACTCAGAAGGCAATAAAGAGAGAACTGGACAGAGCTTTATTGAAAAAAAATAAAAATGAGTGGGATTTCGAGAATATACGATTTTTGCAATCTTTGTACAAGAGAATTTTTGATGGCGATGATTCAGTCAGGTTTGCTGTTTACTTTCACAATAGAGGAGAACAAGAGGCACGATTCAGTGAAAGCGAGTGGGGGCACATCAGTTCTCCTTCCCTTCCTATTTATATAGAAAAGAACGACGCTAGGACGATTAGAGGGGAGCTTTGGGGGTCTACCTTCTCAATATCTACCCTTGATAGCCTCACGCGTGTCTCCCAGCTATCTATGCTCAAGGAAGAGCAAACGGCACGACTCTTGCGTGAGGCTCAGCAGGGTATCAATCGCCTTCGTAGGGTGTTCTCCAGCGATGATGACAATACGCAGGAAGCCGCGCGTGAGTTGGGAGTTGCCTACTCGCTGATGTCTGCTATCAACAAGGTGATTGAGCGCAAGCACCGCCCGAAGATAAGCGGCTACATGAGCGTCATTGAAGCCTACGCGAAGGCTATAGAGAAGGGGAAGCTTACCAAGGCGAAGACCTTTGATGCGGAGGAGAGGGCTATTTTTGAGAGAGAATTAGAACCAGAGCTTGACTCTATCGAAGAACGGGAGTTAGCCGACAATCAAGACCTAAGCATAGCTCATGCATTAGTGAGACTCGCTGATAACGACTGGTATCAATCCAGCGTTGAGCTCTATAAAGCCGATGACACTGAAAAGCCCTCGATTAGAAAACGAATAGAGGAAGCCAAAGACTCACTTCAAAAAGCAAAGTCAGAAAGAGACGCGATAAAAGCCTCTAAACTCTCTGCTAAAGAAAAACGAGAGCAAATCAAGACTGCTGTACGGGCTATCGCTGGTCAGCGTATCTCTGTAGTAGTAGAGCGCATGCTTGCCGATGCCGTGGACGGTCTAGAAG
>CAYJOV010000180.1:0-3967 GCA_964371905.1 uncultured Akkermansia sp.
TGAGGGCGAGCGAGGAGTAGCCAGCACCGTCGCGGGTGTCGTACTCATAGCCCTTGCTCCATGTCTTGCCCTCGTCGAGGGAGTACTTGATGGTCATGTGCTTTCTGCTGCCCGCGTTCGGGTTGGAGAAGAGCAGCACATCGCCGTATTTCTTGGACTTGATGGAGATGAGGGAGGCTTGGCAGACGGGCTCGCGGAGATCCTTGAGATTGGTCTCGTGTGCGGTCCATGTCTTGCCGAGGTCTTTGGTGATGAAGACGGCGCGCTTGCCGCTGCGCTGCTCGTCACGCGCATTGATCATGATGGAGCCGTCCTTGAGCTGGACGATCTGGCTCTCGGAGGTGCGGCGGGGGAGGCCTGTGCCGTAGACCCAGTTCTTCCCTCCGTCCTTGGAGTAGCAGATGGTGGAGACGGCGTTGGGGGCGGCGTCGCGATTCCAGATCTGGGCGGGGAAGACGATCGTACCGTCCTTCAAGGTGATGCCGCTGCCGGGGCCTGCGAGGATGATGTCCCACTCGTCCTTCTTGATTTGCTTGGTGGGGTTCACATACTCATCGGGCTTTGTCCATGTCTTGCCGTCGTCGTCGCTGTAGGTCATGTACCACTGGCCTGTGGTCTTGGGGTCATTGCCCTTCTTGGAGACGAAGAGGGAGGCGCCACCGCTAAAGTGGGTGCCTAGTGCCTGTACCCAGATACGGCCTTTGCTGTCTTGGAGGATGCAGGGATCACCGCAGCCGTTGTTCGCACCGACGCCAATATCCATATTCACCTCGGGGGTTGTCCATGTCTGGCCGCCATCGGTGGAGCGCATGAAGGCGACGTCGATGTCGGCACAGAGGTCACCGGAGTGGTTGTAGCGGGCATCGGTGACGCCGACGAGGTTGCCCTTGGCGGTGACGATGAGGCCGGGGATGCGGAAGTTCCCCGAGCGGCGCATGCTGCCATCGACTTGCTTGACGTCCTCTCCACCCGTGGCGACGAGGTAGCCTATGTCTTGCGTGATGTTTTTAGCACCCTTGAAGATCTTGCCGCCAGCCTTGCACATGATGTCGGAGAAGGTGACCTCCGCGCCTACTTTGGCATTTTTCGCAGGGGTGGCATCCAGCCAGAAGTAGGCCTCGCCAGCGGGGATGGTGATGGGTCCTTTGAAGGTGACGTAGCCTTTCTCGTCGGGCGTGGCGGTGGCGAGGGGCTTTTGTCCGTTGAAGTTGTAGCCATTGGCATCTCCTGCGCGCAGGCTGAGGGAGGCGATAGCACCAGCGGGCTTGACCATGAGGTTGAGGCCTTCGATGCCTTTGCCTTCGGCACCTTGGGCGTCAATCTTGATACGGATGACACCGTTCACCTCGGCGCGCTTCATGATGGGGTAGGCGCCGGGGTCTTCGACGGTGATGTTTTTGATGATTTGCTTGCCCGAGTGCAGGGCGACGTCATCGAGGATGATACCGCCGCCGTCAGCGGTGTTGGCGGAGAAGATGATTTCTGTCGTGCCCTTGGGGATGGTGAGCTTGTACTGGTGGTTGAAGCCGCCTGTGCCCTGCTTGGTGTGCTTCACGAGCTGGGTGCGCTTGTCGCCTGATTGGGCGGAGATGATGACTTCAAAGGGGCCGCGGCTCGTCCAGCGCTCGCTCCATGCTTGGAAGAGAGTGTCTTTGGCGAGGGGCTTTTTGAGCTTCAGCTTGACTTCTTTTTTGACACCTCCGAGGAGGCGCAGGGAGGATTTTCCCGTGCGTCCACGGTTCTTAAGGATTTCGGCATGTCCTGCGTCGGCAGTGAGCGTTCCGTATTCTGTAGTGATTGTCTGTACGGAGCCTTTAGGGGCTTGCTCAAAGCTTTCTGTAGCCCAAGCACTGCCGATGAATGCGGTGAGTAATAGTGAAGTGATCTTCATGACCCTCTAAGAAATATCAAATAGGGCTAGCGCTGTCAAGGATATTAGACATACCTACCTGAGCTCATCTTGACAGTTAATAGGGATTTTGCTAGGGTGAATGACATGCAATCATCCCCCCCAGTATGGCCTGCGATCAGTATTCTGATCTTGGGCTACAATCAAGAAAAATTTATCGAAGAAGCGATTCAATCTGCTTTTGACCAGCGCTATGAGGGAGAGCTCGAGATTGTCCTCTGCGATGATCGCTCCACGGATGCGACCTATGAGATCATGCGACGCATGGCGGAGAGCTACTCGGGGCCTCATCGTATCATCCATCATCGTGCCGAGCAGAATGGTCGTGTCGCGCTGAATATGAATCGCGCCGTCTCGCTCGCCTCGCACCCTTGGCTCATGCGTGTAGATGGCGATGATGTCCTCCACCCTGACCGAGCGCGCTTGAGTGCGCTCGCAATCAGGCGATATCCCGATGCTGTCGTCGTCTCGGGGCGACTAGAGACCTTTAGTACGACACCTCACGCCGTGCTCAACCCTCCCGATGAGCAGCTGCGCTTTGTCGTCAACAAGGCTGCGCATTTAGATGCTCAGAAGAATGTGCATGGTCTTGAGTGGTGGGGAGGCATGATGACGCTCTCTCGTGAGCTCTTCACGCACTTTGGCCCCTTGCCTGCACATTGTGCGGTGCTGGATGACACGATGTTTGCCACGCGTGCTCTGATGCTGGGCTCTTTCGTTGTGGTGGAGAATGGCATGATGCTCTACTATAGACGTCATGAGAACAATATTTCCTCAGAACGCCGTGACAACCTTAATATCATCGAGTTTCACCGCGCAGATCAAGCAACGCGCAATTACTACCGCCGTGGTTGTGAGTGTCATGACGCTATTCTTGGCGAGATACGTGCTGAAATTCGCCGTCAGCCAGAGCGCGAAGATCTCGAAGGCTTGTTGAGACACTTTGAGTTACGATTCACCCAACTGCGTGAGCAAGGCTATTTTTGGCAGCAAACTTGGAAGCAACGCCGTGCCACGCTTGCGGTGGGAGGTCTCTCGCAAATTTCGTGGAACATCCAGACACTACATCCCTTCCTCTACAGCCTATTCCGCTGGATGAAAAAGAGAAAATAGCGCCCTCGTGCGCTGCCTCTCTAAGCCCTCTCTAAGCCCTCCCTAAGCCCTCCGATAGAGCAATAAAGGATTGACCTCATAAGTGAAATCTGCTAGCCTCCTCTCAAGCCCTCCCATCCTTTGCACACACACATCGACGCATTGACAAGCAAAGGGGATAGTAACACTACGACGACACAAATACACATCATATGAGCAAGGTTGCACTGATTTCTGGTATCACAGGTCAAGATGGATCATTCTTGGCTGAGTTTCTTTTATCCAAAGGCTACGAAGTACACGGCATTATTCGCCGATCTTCCTCCTTTAACACAGAGCGCATCGAGCACCTCTATCTCGACGAGTGGGTGCGCGATATGAAAAAGGAGCGTCTGCTCCATCTCCACTACGGAGACATGACCGACTCGAGCTCACTGATACGCATCATCCAGACAGTCAAGCCCGACGAGATCTACAACCTCGCGGCTCAGAGCCATGTAAAGGTCTCCTTTGACGTCCCTGAATACACCGCGGAGTGCGACGCGGTGGGCACACTGCGCATGATGGAGGCCGTGCGCATGCTCGGCATGATTGACAGCTGCCGCATCTATCAGGCCTCGACCTCTGAGCTCTTTGGCCTCGTACAGGAAGTCCCGCAGCGCGAGACCACTCCTTTCTACCCACGCTCCCCCTACGGCGTGGCAAAGCAGTACGGCTTTTGGATCACCAAGAATTACCGTGAGTCCTACGGCATGTTTGCCGTCAATGGCATCCTCTTCAACCACGAGAGCGAGCGTCGCGGGGAGAACTTTGTCACCCGCAAGATCACGCTAGCCGCCAGCCGCATCGCCGCCGGTCTCCAAGACAAGCTCTACATGGGCAATCTCGATGCTCTGCGCGACTGGGGCTATGCCCGCGACTACGTCGAGTGCATGTGGCTGATGCTCCAGCACGACACGCCCGAGG
>CAYJOV010000181.1:0-3942 GCA_964371905.1 uncultured Akkermansia sp.
GATCAGAGCATCATCGTGCTCGCCACCTCCACCACCATGGAGGGCTACGAGCTCGACACGGGCAAGGAGCTCTGGAAGCTGGAGAACATGGCGGGCGAGATCGCCGTTGCGCCCTTCTACGCCGATGGCATGATCTACATGGCCAATGACAACGCGATCGCCGTTGCTCTCGACCCCAAGACGGGCAAGGTCGCTTGGGAGAGCAGCGACTATGACCTCCCCGATGTCTCCTCACCGCTCGTGAGCGGGGACGTGCTCGTCCTCTGCACCAGCGGGGGCGTGATCGAAGGCGTGGACAAGGTGACAGGCGAGCTGCTCTGGGAAAAGGAGCTCGAATACGGCTTCTACAACTCGCCACTCATGGTGGGGAATCGCATCATCGTCTTTGACATGGAGGGCAATGGCTATATCTTTGAAGCCAGCAAGGAGGGCTACAAGGAAATCGCTGTCGTGAAGATGCCCGAGATGGTCGTCGCCATGCCCATCGCCGAAGACAAGAAACTCTGGATCCGCAGCCGCGGCCACCTCTACCACCTCGCGCCATGAAGGACGAAATCACCAGAATCATCGAGAAGAATGGACGCGAGCGTCGCGCCCTCATCCACATCCTCCAAGACGTGCAGCAGCAGTACAACTACCTGCCCGTCGAGGCTCTCCAGTCCATCTCTGCGCAGACCCCCATCACCCCCTCCGAGGTGAGCGCGGTGGCGACCTTCTACAGCAAATTTCGCCTCAAGTCCGCGGGCAAGCACACCATACGCATCTGCACCGGCACGGCTTGCTACGTGAAGGGCGGGGAGAAGGTCTATCAGGCCTTCCGCGATCATCTGCACCTCACCGAGGGACGCGACACGAGCGCGGATGGGCTCTTCACTGTTGAAAAGGTCGCCTGCCTCGGCTGCTGCATGCTCGCCGTTGCGGTGCAGGTGGATGACTCCGTCTATGGTTGGGTCGAACCCGACAAGGTGCATGAGGTCATCGAGGACTTCCTCGCCACCCAAGGCGCGAAGGAATCGGCAGAGAATCAGCAGAGTGGAGATTATAAGGGCGAAGCGCGCATCTGCCTCTGCTCCAGCTGCATGGCCTCGGGCGCGGACAAGGTCTACGCCGAGCTCAAGCGACTCTCTGCGCAATTCCGCCTCCCTGTACGCTCGATGGAGGTGGGCTGCGATGGCATTTCCTACCGCTCGCCCTACCTCAAGGTCATCGACAAGGACGGAGAGCTCTTTCACTACGCGAACATGAGCGCCGAGGGCATCCATCACGTGCTGCTGCACCACTTCAGTCCCAGCACCGTGATGAAGAAAGCACTCGGCTACCTGAACCGCGCCGCGCATCGCCTCGTCGGCGACCGCCAAGGCATCGCACGTCACCGCATCGACGAGGGCATGAAGAAGCAGGACGCTCAGTACCAAGAGCATCAAATACGCATCGCCACCGAGCACAGCGGCGTTATGAATCCCAACAGCCTCGAAGAGTACATCCAGCACGAAGGCTTTGAGGCCTACAAGAAGGCACGTGCGATGAGCGGCGAAGAAGTCATTGATGAAATCGTGCGCTCCGGCCTGCGTGGGCGCGGCGGCGGCGGCTTCCCCACGGGGATCAAGTGGAAGAGCATCGCCCAGCAGGAAGAAAAGCAACGCTACCTCGTCTGCAATGCCGATGAGGGCGACCCCGGTGCCTTCATGGACCGCATGCTGCTGGAGTCCTTCCCCTACCGCGTCTTGGAGGGCATGATGATCGCCATGCACGCCGTGGACGCACAGCAGGGCTTCATGTACATACGCAATGAGTACCCGCTCGCCGTGAAGCGCATCCTCGATGCCATCGAGCAGTTGCGCGCGCAGGGCTACGATGTCCCTATCGAGGTCATGCGCGGGGCGGGAGCCTTCGTCTGCGGCGAGGAGACAGCCCTGCTCGCCTCACTGGAAGGACGACGCGGCATGCCTGATCTCAAGCCCCCCTTCCCCACCCAGTGCGGCTACAAGGACAAGCCCACCCTCATCAACAATGTCGAGACCTTCGCCCTCGTGCCTTGGATCCTACGCCATGGGGCAGAGGCCTTTGCCCAGTACGGCACGGAATCCAGCAAGGGGACCAAGACCTTTGCCCTCGCGGGCAACATCGTACGCGGGGGGCTCATCGAGGCACCCATGGGCATGTCGCTGCGCCAGATCATCAACGAAATAGGCGGCGGAGTCCCCGAAGGCCGCAAGCTCAAGGCCGTGCAAATTGGCGGTCCCTCGGGCGGCTGCGTCCCCGAGCAGCTCTGCGACCTCATCGTGGACTACGAGTCACTGACCAAGGCGGGGGCTATCATGGGCTCGGGTGGCATGGTTGTCCTCGACGACTCCAACTGCATGGTGGACATCGCGCGCTACTTCCTCGAATTCACCGCTGACGAATCCTGTGGAAAGTGCACCTGCTGCCGCGTGGGCACGAGCAAGATGCTTGAGATTCTCAACAACCTTTGCGCGGGCAAGGGCAAAAAAGGCGACATCGAGAAGCTCGAAGAACTCGCCCAGCTCGTCAGCCAAGGCAGCATCTGCGGGCTTGGCAAGACCGCGCCCAATCCTGTGCTCTCCACCCTCAAATTCTTCCGCGAAGAATACGAAGCCCACCTACAAGGCCACTGCCCCGCGGGCAAGTGCAAGGCACTCGTCCACTACAAGATCAACGCTGAGACCTGCATAGGCTGCGCGAAATGCGCGCGCGTCTGCGCGAATCAGGCCATCCCCTTCACCCCATGGCAGCCGCATACCATCCAGCTTGAGCACTGCAACAAGTGCAATGCCTGCATCGAAAGCTGCCCTGTCAACGCCATAGAAATTCAATCGTCATGATACGCTTTACCATAGACAATCAGAGCATCGAGGTGGAGGAGGACACCACCATCCTCCAAGCCGCCGAGAGACTGGGCATCAACATCCCCACCCTCTGCCACCTCAAGATCCATGAGAAAGGCGGCTCGTGCATGGTCTGCGCCGTACGCAACAAGCAGAACAAGAGACTCGTGCCCAGCTGCGTCGGCAAGTGCAAGGACAATCCCGACATCGACGCCTCCTCCGACGAGATGCGCGGCATACGCGAGCAGCTCCTCCAGCTCGTGCTCAGTGAGCACCGTGGGGAATGCGTCGCGCCCTGCCAGCTCTCCTGCCCGCATGATCTCAACATCCCGCTCATCATGTACTACGTGGCGCGGGGTGAGCGAGACAAGGCGCGCGCCTACGCGAGCCCCTGTGGCGACTGCAAGCGTCGCTGTGAGCGCGGCTGCCGTCGTCAGCGCATCGACAAGAGCCTCGCCATCTACGACATCGTTGAGAGCCTGAATGCCGAGACACAGGAGGTAGCCCGCGCGAGCAAACGCTACGCGCACAAGCTCACGGGCTTCTCCGAGCAGGAGCTGGACAACCTCCAGCAGATCAAATTCTACGAAGACGACTGGCAGAACGAAAGCTCGCGCTGCCTCGCCTGCGGCTGCTTTGCCCACACGCAATGCCAGCTCCAAGCCCTCGCTACGGGCATGGGCATCAAGAAGAACAGCTTTGCGCCCAGCAAGCGCGAGGCGAAGCGACACTTCTTTGGCACGATGTGCTATGACCTCGGGAAATGCGTCAAATGCGCGAACTGCGTCGAGGTGGGGAATCGCCTCAAGACGGGCACAGGGCCTACGCTGCTCCAGCGCGGCATCCACGTCGAGATAGGCGCGCCCCTCGGTGTCGACGAGGCGAGCCTCTTTGCGGGCATCGAGCAAGAGTGTGTCGACGTGTGCCCCACCGGAGCGCTTTTCTGGCATCAGACAAGCCCCTAATTCATCATTATTACTTTGGCTGTAGCTAATGGGTGCAACCACGGTCTGCGTACTTGATTAGCTAGAGCCCGTCAAGTCGCAATCTGGCATAAACGAGCTTCGCTCGCCCCTGCGGGGACTTTATACAGATT
>CAYJOV010000182.1:0-758 GCA_964371905.1 uncultured Akkermansia sp.
CCTACTCCCTCTGCTCTCGCACGAGAAACTCATCTACCTCCACGACAGCGAGCTCATCGACCTCCTCCTCAAGCTCCACGAGCACAGCCCCCTCCACCTGCTCACCAATGCGCCTGCCCTCCTCCACGCCCTGCAAGCCCCTGCCCACCCGCACCACGTGACAAGCACAGGTGGCGCACTGGACAAGAGGAGCAACATGCTGCTAGGGGATCTCGCTCTGCGCAGCCTCCAAGCTCAGCCTCCTAGCTGCGCCATCCTCTGCCCGCATCATATCACACCGACGCGCGAAGGCTATCTCGTACTCCACTACCCCACCGTGGAGCAGACACGTTGGGTAGAGCAAGTACATGAACTGAGTAGCCGTAGCTACATCATCGGGCGAGCCTCTATGCTCGAAATCCCTCTCGATACGCAAAACTACGCCGCAAGCGCGCCCCTGGAAGTCACCGCGATCTTCTCCGAGGGGAGCGACAAGCCGCGACGTTGGACAGTACCTCACATCCCTGAGGCTCTCAGCAATCGCCTCACACTCGTAGCTCAGGCTCAAGCCCCCGACTACACGAGCGAGGGCTATTAAAGAGAGCTTATTTGGCACTCCGTCAGAATCGTATCATGATTGCCTCACTCGATAAGGAGGCTAGTATTAGTAATGAAGAAGCTATAGTAAAAGTAGCGTGATTTAGCAGCTGATCACTGTATCTCCTCGATCATGTGCTTCATTTGGAGGGAAAAGACAAAGTCTTTTTCAACCAAATGAA
>CAYJOV010000182.1:768-3873 GCA_964371905.1 uncultured Akkermansia sp.
ATGCTACCGACCTTAGAGTGCGAAGTTGGTCAAGAGAAAAACACAATCTGCGATCAAAGTATGCAAAATGCCCCCCTGGGGCCATTTCGCATACTTTGCTACCGTCTATTTCTATGCAACTACTTAGCCCCGTGGGATTTGAGTAGCTTGATTACTTCGTCAGTATTTGCATATTGCAAAACTGATTTGCCGTTTTTGTCCTTTGCGGATACATCAGCCCCCGCCTTAATGAGTAATTGGATGATATCACTGCAATCGCGGGATTTCTCGGAAAATGATACGAACCGCATGAGTGCTGTTAATCCCACATTGTTTGCCGCATTGACATCAACCCCTTTTTCAATCATGGACTTGACAGCGTCTGCCCTCATGTTTAAGTTGAAGAGAGGAGTTTCTCCGTTTTTCGCGCGTTGTTTCACGTTGATCCCTTTTGAGATAATAAGGAGTACAGTTTCTTCATCGTTGCAAGTGAAGAGGAGATTGCGCCCTTGTTCGTCAAGCACATTCGTTTCTGCTCCTTTATCTAGCATTGTTGAGATGAGTTCAATATCAGGAGAATATGAGTTCGCAGCTGCTTGGAGTAATATTCCTTCTCTTCCATTGGGCGTTTTAACTTTCGGATTAAAATCTTTAACCTGTAGCGCAAGAGCATTTGCAAGCGCGTAGTTCTTGCTGTCAATTGCTGAGAGGAGTACACCTCGAAGGTCCTCTTGAGTAAGAAGATTGTGTTTTTGGAATAATTCGAAGGCCTTCACATGACGAATGAAATATTTGGCCATAATACCCTGCTTGGTTTTAGTATCTGTCTTGATCCCCTTACTCAGGAGAAGTTCTATCAAAGCAAGATTGTTGCGAGCCACAGCGTTGTGCAAGGCTGAGCCCCTGTCGGATGCGTCTTGGATATTTGCACCCTTTTCAAGTAGTAGCGCAACCATGTTGACAGAAGCATACTGAGCCGCGGCCAAAAGGGGCGTTCTATGAGAGCCATCGCGGCTATGAATATTAGCCCCTTCTTCAAGTAAAATGCGCGCAATATCAACGTAATTGTGACGCACGGCTAGAAGAAGGGCATCTTCACCAACGCTATTTTTCGCATTTATATCTGCTCCTTTTTCTAAAAGAAGTATGAGGAGCCGCGGCATCCCTCCTTCTGCGGCCAACATCAATCTGGATACTTTTGTGCTCGGGCCAACTATGTGCCCAGAATGATATCTCTCTATTCGCCTAGTATCATAGAGTTGGTTTGCATTGCCTTCTTTAAGGAATAGCTCGATCGCTTTGTCTTCATACCCCTCAGTAACACACTCCTTAAACGAAAGTGGCATCGCACCCATGTGATGACGATAGAGCTTTTCACTCTCACGATTGTTCTCAGCTGGCTTTTTTTTAGGACTGCTTACGTTGCGATGTCTAGGGCTCTTAGATTTTACGAGCTGTAATGCTTTCTTCATGTTTGATTCGTTGCACTTGGCACCTTGCTCTAGGAGATAGGATACCATTTCTGCATTCCCTGCTTTAATTGCATTAGAGAGAGCACTTGTGCCATGTCTAGCGTCATTCAAACATGCAGGACTAGTCTTGAGAATATATTTAACTACGTCAAGATGTCCCTTGCTTGCTGCATTTTTAAGGGCGACATCACGCCAAACCAAATTCGCTTTGTGGTCTATAAGCCACTTCAGCATCTCCTTGTTTCCCGTCTCTGCTGCTGCGACGATAAGGAGATGATCAGACAGTGGTAGATGATTATCAACAAGGTACTTCATTATTTTGATGTTTCCGCTTCTTGCGACAACTATAGCGAGTGAGCTCCCAGTATTACTGAGCTCGTAAAGATTCGCACCTTGAGAGACTAGATACCGTACAATCTCTAACTGACCAGCTTGAGAAGCCATCACCAGTGGGCTCTCGGTGCCCCCACTAGCTTTGTGGTCGTAGCGAGCCCCTTTTTCCACAAGTAATTTGACGATTGGCAGATCGCCACGTAGGATGGCAGCGCCCAGGGGACTTTTGTGATAGCTGCGTGTTAGCCGAGCGTTGGGGTTGGCACCATGTTCAAGCAAAAGAGAAACCATTTCTTTGCTGCCGAACTTACACGCGTAGCTCAAAGCCGTAAATGATTCATTATTCTTATTTGTGTAAATGTATTCGAGAGCGCCCCCTTTTTTGATCAAGAGCTTCGCAATTTCTGTATTGTCAGCGTGTATAGCGAAGCTCAAAGCGTTGAGCCCTAGATGATTAGTGGCGTGCAGGTTAGCCCCTTTATCGAGGAGGAATGTTACGAGCTCAGCGTTTTTTGAATTGCAGGCGAGTATAAGTAGACTATTGCCCGTTTTGCGAGAGATAGCATTGGGATCAAAATCTTTTGTGGCGAGTTTTTTAACCATGCTTAGATCCCCCTTACTACAGGCTTTCAGAAGTTTTTGGGGTGCGTGTTTGAGTTTTTCAGGAGCTGTGGGAGTAGCAGCTTGTATTTCTGGGACAATTGGTGATGCTTGTTGCGCAAAAGCGAAGTTTGTCATCAACGCAGTAAGTATAAAAAAATGAGCTTTCATAAATCTTATGATAGACTATACGTACTGGTCATGTGTAGTCAAGTCAAATAATCGATATTTGTGTATTTTAGGCACTCAAATGGAGAAATGTACCAAGAGATTTTCACTTGTCAAGCGTTAGCTTTGTATCGTAGAATAAGAATGCTCAATCCTGAAGCGTTTTCCAGAGCACAACCGTCAAGCCATGCCCCCTGACTCATCCCCCAGAGATACAGGTCTTCATCGCCACCTCTTCACGATTGAAACCCGAGCGAGGCAGGTGCGCACTTGCTATCTTCGACCTCGGAGACGGCTTTGCAATTGGGCAAAGCAAGCTACGCGGAGAGAACACAGGACACTTCATCACATGGGATCCAACAGGCTAAAATGAACACATTACCCACAAAAAAAGATATTTCACCTTGGGGAGATTTGGATTCATCTTGGGCGCTTAACCATTTTTGGGGTAAAAGTATCGAGCAAATATTATTTGCTCTCTTGTCTCGAGAGCCATTTGACCGAATTCGGCTCTCCCTGCGCGGCAGCTTTCTCGAAGTAGCGTTTTGCCATG
>CAYJOV010000183.1:0-3860 GCA_964371905.1 uncultured Akkermansia sp.
CTGCCGTCGCCGAGGTGGTAGAGTCCATTGATCTTGCCTCCTTTGATTTGGAGCTTGATGGGGGGGGCATCTCTGGGGGTTTTGCTGGGGTAGGCGATGTAGCAGAGTCCTGCGTGCGGGGCTGTGAGCATATTCCCCCCTGCGCCGAGGGGGTGGCGCGAGAGCTTGCGCGACTCGATATCGTAGAGAATGAGCTCTACCTTGGGCGGCGCGTGGTCAAGGAAGAGGGCGAATGCCTCACCAGCCTTGACATGTATACCTAGCGCGTGATCGAGCTCGCTGGCATGCGTGATGCCGTAGTGACTTTTGAGGATATCAGGAGCGTGGCTGGCGTGGATGAGGCGATTGCGATAGACCTGAGCCTCACCTAGCTTGTCGTTGAGCTGCTCGACTCGGTTGTAGTTGACCTCTTCCGCGCCGAGTGGGAGGCTTGCGGCGGCGAGGAGGGTGGCGCCTAAGAGGTGGTGTAAGCGCATAGGCTTATGCTTTTTTATTTGAGGCTGAAGAAGTCTTTGAGGCTGGCAAGATCAGTCTCTCCCACGGCATCGGCGCGATTGATTGCCTCACGCTGTGCGGCGGTGATGTCCTGTACGCCCTTGCTGGCGAGCGCGATCATCTGAGCCATCTCTTCGGGGGTGAAGACAGCTTCTTCTCCCGAGCCCTGCACCTCGACAAAGGAGCCCTTCTCGGTCATGACGACATTCATATCCACCTCTGCATCCCTATCTTCGACGTAGCAGAGGTCGAGAAGGGGGGTGCCCTCCAGCTTGCCCACCGAGACGGCGGCAACGAGATGATTGAGAGGGCTGCGGGGGAGAAGTCCCTTGGCAACGAGGCGATTGAGGGCGATGGCGAGAGCGACACTCGCTCCGGTGATACTCGCGGTGCGTGTCCCTCCATCGGCTTGCAAGACATCGCAGTCAATCCAGATGGTGCGTGAGCCGAGAGCTTGGAGGTCAACAGCCGTGCGCAGACTGCGCCCGATGAGACGTTGGATCTCAGTCGATCGACCATCTACCTTGCCTGCTGTGCTGTCACGACGCTTGCGATCGAGGGTAGAGTAGGGGAGCATCGAGTATTCTGCGGTGAGCCACCCTCCCTCGACGCGCTGATTTTTCATCCAGCGGGGGACATCCTCCTCAATCATCACCGAGCAGATGACGCGTGTCTGTCCAAAGCAGCTGAGCACTGAGGCTGTGGCATGCGGGGCTACATCGAGGATGAACTCAAGGGGGCGCATCTCATCAACGCTTCGTTGATCGTGTCTATTCATGACTACAACATAGCATAGTTGGAGGCATATTCAAATAAAAAAAGTACGTGGGGCGATTCTCGTATTTATTGCTTTGACGGGAGACAAGGGGGGGGCTATGCTCTGCGTACTTGATTAGCTCGTGTCTGCCAAGTCTTCAATTGAATGTTGATTTGAGCCAATGAGCTCTAGTTGATCGGGTTAAATGTATGTGTTTCCTCTTTCAAGAATGAAGGATATGATTTTTTCTCAACATAGGATTTTACTATGGCTTACCTGTGCGAAGCTCATGATTTGTTGCATCAACTACTGTCAAAGCAATATTCTGAGAACATGTAAGATTTGACTTGTATTTTTACAATCCTGCATGTTAAGATCTTCGGGCGAGATTGTAGATAAATTTTGCTTTTCGTTATATTACTGGGATATGTTTTAAAACTCTTACGATTATGTATTTTTTGGAGAAAATTTGTAGCTATTACTTATCAATTGATTCAGTGTATAGACGATCCTTTTGGATTTTATTCATATTTGGCAATTTGCTGTATTTGTTCATGTCGGCCAATCATTTAGTAGGTTATCATTCGTACGAATATGTTGATGAATTGCAGCATTTGGCTCAACATGCTGGCCGCTATACTTTTCATTGGTTCATGTATCCACTCTTTAATCAATGGATTCCGGGACATTATGTTGCATGGTTCATGCTGTATCTGTCCGTAGCAGCGATTTTAGTAGCTCGTTTGTGGAAAATTCCACATCATGTTGGTCATTATGTTATATTTGGAGCATTGTTGATTTGTACGCCTCATGTTTTTTCTATGATATTCTATAATTCTGTAGGGGCTTTAGGAGCTCTCTGTTTTTATGCGATTGCTCTACATTTTGCTCTGAGCTCATCGCGTATTTTATGGCTGATGGCCGTAGGGCTCGTTTGTGTATCAATAGCTTCCTATCAGCCGTCGCTTGCAGCATTGTTTATATTGGTTTTAGGAATGTTTATGAATGATTTCCTTGATAAGAAAAGAGAAAAAGATTTCTGGAAAAAATATGTACGTATTATAGGTATCACCTCTCTAGCTCTGATGTTGTATTATATTGCGCTTAAGGTGCGAGGGTTTAATGATTCGTATATGACGAATAGTCAGGTGTCTGATGGTTTTTTCTATCATACATTTAAGGTTGTGGGGAATTCGTTTGCTATTTTCTTTAAGAACTTTGAATACGAGTTATTTGGTCACCGAGAATTAAAACTTACCATTCTTTGCATGGGGCTTGTTGTTTTGATTGCCAAGGTGATAAAAATGAAGAGTATAAAGATAGCTTTCGGCTGCTTGGGCTTGATCGTCGCTATGTTTTGCGCCGCGAATTTTGTGGAGTTTGTGTCAGCTAATGATATCTACGCGCACCGTACTGCTCGAATCCTTTTATACGGTAATGTTTTTATGATCTTGTATTTTATGTCAGTGCTAATGAGGAGTAGATCGCATTGGATCAGTGGTTTTAGTGTCTTGCTGGGTGGGGTATTGATTTATATATCGAGCACCAATACACTCATAGCGCAGCGTAATTTGAAACTAGCCACAGATCGCACCCTTAGTGTGACAATTCCTCTTATTGCGCGTATCGAGGCAATGCCTAGCTATAATCCGGATAAGAGATATCATCTCTACGTTTTAGGTTATTCCCCAGATTATCAAAACAAAATAGTATCTCGACAGATAGATTTTACACCGAAACCTCATGGACCTTTTACACTGCCTAGTTATAATTATTATTGGGCCGCGGATCATTTTAAACATGTAGGTAGCACGATCAAATTTGATCAAGAGTATAGATGGAAAGATGGTTTTGTGAGATTTCATTTCATTAAAGATAAAGCCTCAGCAGAAAAATACTTGCCTCTAATCAAGCAGATGCGCCCCTATCCTGATAATAGTTCTGTGAATATTATCGAAGATAGCATCATCGTCGTCTTTGATGAGAAAGTCAAAGAAGGCTATGTAAAGGAAGCGGAGTCATATCTCACTCAATAATCTATAGCATTTCCTATTGATTTGTTGGGAAGGGCTGGTGAGTGCTCGGGCATGCAGGTCAAGCATCTCTGAGCACTGCCGTGCCTCTCACATGAAAAAATCAACGCTCGTGCGTACAAACATCTTGACCTCGTGCCATTCTTGCATACAATGAGTGGCGACTCATCATTATCATACATGAATACACGTCCTTTTGAAACAGAAGTACGCCAGCTGCTCGATATCGTCATCCACGCGTTCTACAGCGATCGCGAGGTCTTTATTCGCGAGTTGGCCTCCAACGGCTCTGATGCCCTCGAAAAACTCCGCTTGAAGCAGCTCACCGAGCATGCTATCTACCAGCCCGAGCGCGACCTGCGCCTGAGCATCACCACCGATGAAGAGGCAAAGACGCTCACGATCGCCGATAGCGGTATCGGTATGACCGAGGAGGAGATCATCGAGTTCCTCGGCACGATTGCCCACTCGGGTACCAAGAAGTATCTGGAGAAGCTCAAGGAGAGCCAGGGTACCAGCACGCAGGACCTCATCGGTCAATTTGGCGTCGGATTCTACAGCGTCTTTATGGTCGC
>CAYJOV010000184.1:0-3855 GCA_964371905.1 uncultured Akkermansia sp.
TTAGAATTCAGAAATGTGCTTCTGCTGTAAGATATCCCTTTGCAGTCTTGGGACTCATCATCACCTCTATGCTCATCATCGCCACGAGCGCGATCATGGGTGAAGGAAGCAGTGAGGCATCTCGCTCATTGATGTGGATAGGCCTCATGTGCTATTTGCTTGTTTGCTCGTGGTTTGTTGTGCTCGTCACGACTCGTCGTGTCAAGTGGGCCATGTATCTGAGCTTACTAGGTGCTTTGGTCTTGGGCGCTTGGGCGCTGATTGCAGGTGAGAGGCATGAGCTGGACCTCCATCACGATGGGCAGCAGTGGGTACTCCTCCATCCCGATAAAAGCATGGACGGGGAAGATATTCGTGTCTCTGAGGTGCCGCGCAGTGCAGGAGAAGAATCCATGCCACGAATCAAGGTGGAGATCGAGAAGGAGTGGCATCTTGATAGCTTTGAGCTCGTACACAATGAGTCTCACATCGACGGCAATCGCTCGGTGCACTTCAGGGGCTGGGGATCAAGTGACGGCAAGACCAGCTCCATCAGTCTCGTTGTTTATGATCGCCCAGGCTTCGGACTGGCCAAGCTCCTCCTCGTGAGCTTCTTTGGGCTCTTGCTGCTCATGCGCGCCCTGCGTGCCGCTCCTGAGGGTTTGCCCCGCTGCCGCTGATGCTTGGCGGGGCTTGATTGATGGGGAGGAAGATGCTATGATGCTGCTGTGATGGATTTATTCGCCCCCCATGGTGTCAATACTCAGATGAAGCAGGATGCGCAGACGCAGTCTTTTATGCCTCTAGCTGCCCGCATGCGACCTCGTACGATTGACGAGGTCGCAGGACAGCAGCATCTCCTCGCCGAGGGGAAGCTGCTGCGCCGTGCGATCGAGACGGACCGCTTCTCCTCACTGCTCTTTTATGGTCCCCCAGGGGTGGGGAAGACCTCGCTCGCCTATGTGATTGCACAGCAGACGAGCTCGTACTTTGTCATGCTCAATGGTGTGGAGTCCAATGTGAGCGAGATACGCGATCAGATCGCGCAGGCTCGCTCGCGCATGAGCCTGCATGGGCAGAAGACGGTGCTTTTCGTCGACGAGATTCATCGATTCAACAAATCACAGCAGGATGCGCTACTCCCCCATATCGAGAAGGGGACGGTGCGCTTCATCGGCGCGACGACAGAGAATCCCTTTTTTGCGATCAATTCGGCGATGCTCTCGCGCTCGCAGGTCTTCCCTCTGGAGGCAGTCTCCGACGAGGACATCCTCGTGGTGCTGCGTCGCACGCTCGCCGATGAGGAGCGCGGGCTGGGGTCTATGCCGCTGCGAGTGAGCGAAGAGGCTCTCGCCCATCTCGCGCTCAAGGCCGATGGCGATGTGCGCAAGGCACTCACTGCTCTGGAGGTGGCGGCTCTCTCGACGCGGGCGCAGGCGGATGGCAGCATCCCCATCGAGCTCGCGGATGCCGAGGAGTCTATCCAGCAGAAGGCGGTGAAGTACGACCGAGCGGGCGATGGGCACTATGATACGATCTCGGCTTTTATCAAGTCGATGCGCGGCAGCGATCCCGATGCCGCGCTCTACTGGCTCGCGACCATGCTGCATGCGGGCGAGGATATACGCTTTATCTCGCGGCGCATCGTCATCTGTGCGAGCGAGGATGTGGGGCTGGCGGATTCGAATGCCCTGCGCGTCGCGCTCGATGCCGCACGCGCGGCGGAGATGGTGGGGATGCCCGAGGCGCGTATCCCGCTAGCTCATGCGGCGGTGTATGTGGCTACAGCCCCCAAGAGCAATGCCGCCTACTTGGGCATAGATGGAGCCCTGCGCGATGTGCGCGAGGGCAAGACTCTCGCCGTCCCCGACCACCTCGCCACCCCCACGAGAAAAAGGCTCGCTGAGCTGCGCGGTGTCGCGAGTGCGAACACTCAGTACAAATACGCTCACGACTACGATGACAACTTTGTCCCCCAAGCCTACCTACCCGAGGGACGCATCTACTACACGCCCACGCGCAACGGCATGGAGCTACGCATCACCGAGCGTATGGAGTACCTACGCGAGCGACGCCGGCAAGAAGAGCAGGCTTCTCTCTAAATTTGCGTCAACTCATAGACAAATGCATTGCATTTATGGTATAAATTGGATGTGAAGCACCCCTTTAGCCATTTTCGACCTCATGCCATCGCGATGATGATCGCGCTGCAGCCCCTCGCGACCTCGTCTATCGTGGCACGTGAGAGTCGTTTGTCTGCGCAGCGAGCCGAGGATATGTACGTATTGGCTCGCACGCTCTTGGTTGACAAATCTGTGCGCGATATTTCCTCCGTACCCCGACTACTAGAGCAGTCTGCTGAGGCGGGCTTCATCCCCGCGCGCCTCCTGCTACTCGATGTCTGGGAGGGGAAGTTTCGCGGCCTCGCGGCGGAGCGAGATAAGGCCTACACACTCGCGGATGAGATGTCGCGTGTGGAGCTGCCGCCCGATGCGAGCCACGAGGCGAAGGCAGCCAAGATCGAGGCCATGCAGCGACTCGCTGGCTACCTCGAAGACTCAGCCTTCATCACTGGTGCTCAACGTCAGGCCTTTCACTGGATGCGCGAGGCTGCAAAGCTCAATTCCCACCGAGCTCGCGCCGAGCTCGCCCGCTACTACTTCAAAGGCATAGGCTGCACCCCCAATCCCATCGAGGCGATCAAGCTACTCAAAGCCCTCACCAAGGAAGCTCCCACCACCGAAAACATCTACTTCTACCTCGGCTACATCTGTCAGCGCGGGCTCGGACTCAGCAAGCCCATGTACAACAAAGCAGCCCAGTACTACCAGCAAGGCATGCAGCTAGGCGATGCGCGTGCAACGAACAACCTCGCGACCCTCTATGCCAAAGGACTCGGAGTCGAAAAAGACGAGCAGCAAGCACTGCTCTACTACCGCCGCGCCGCCACGATGGGCGACAAAACCGCCGCCAACAATATGCGCAAACTCCTCATCAAGCTAGGACAGCAAGAGGAGGACATCGCGCGACTCAACTACGCGCAGCGATTCTCCCACGCCCTCAAGCATGTCTTGCGCTACCTCCCCGACATCAACCCATGGAGGTAGAGCGAGACCATGCAGCCTATGCCGCGCGCGCGACTATTGCGTGTAGTCCACAGCAGACAGCACGGAAACACCAGCATGCAGCCTATGCCGCGCGCGCGACTATTGCGAGGCTTGCCCCGCAGCTCGGTTTCACACGCTGGGGTGTATGCTCCCCCTTTGACGATCAAGGCGATCTACTACGTGACTGGCTTGAGGCTGGCGCGCACGCGGGCATGAGCTGGATGGAGCGTCACCTTGAGGCGCGCCTCGACCCCGAGCGCGTCCTCCCCGATGTCGCCTCCATCATCATGCTGAGCTACCCCTACGCGAGCAGCGATGCACGCGTAGAGCTCGGGCACATCGCCCGCTACGCGCAGGGCGAGGACTACCATCTCCTGCTCAAGCCCAAGCTAGCCGATCTCGATGAGTGCTTGCAGCTCTACGGCGGCACGCAGCGATGCTTCTCCGACTCGGGACCGGTGAGTGAGCGATTCTTTGCGCAGCAGGCGGGGCTCGGCTGGATTGGCAAGCATGGCATGCTCATCCACGCCGAGGAAGGCAGCTACAGCGTGCTCGCCTGCATCCTCACCACACTAGATCTCCCGCGCGACACCCCCACCCCCTCGCGCTGCGGCAGCTGCCAGCGCTGCTTGAATGCCTGCCCTACAGGGGCTCTCAATGGACGCTACTGCGACGCGCGACGCTGCCTCTCCTACTGGACCATTGAGGCACGCGATGCCATGCCCACAGAGATCGCCGAGGCTGCCTCTGCGAATCAGCGACTCTTTGG
>CAYJOV010000185.1:0-3721 GCA_964371905.1 uncultured Akkermansia sp.
AAACCACGTTGCACAATCCAAAGCAGCAGAGTGCAACAATCCCCAACCAACACCACGCGTTATATCAAGATCAACGCTATGGGGGTTAAAGACGAGGGAGCTAAACACGATTACTAAAAATTTTAATTAACAATACAAAAGTAACAACACTATGTCTGACAGATTCAAGAGATATATGGTGACCTCAGCGTTGCCGTATGCCAATGGCCCTGTGCACATCGGACACCTCGCAGGAGTATATATCCCATCGGATATCTACGTGCGCTATCTTCGCGGCAAGGGTCGCGATGTGAAGTGGGTGTGCGGTAGCGATGAGCACGGTGTGCCCATCACAATCAAAGCTAAACGCGAGGGAATCACCCCTCAGCAGGTAGTAGATCGCTACCACGAGATCATCAAGGATTCGTTCGAGCGCCTCGGCATATCGTTCGATATCTACTCGCGCACCACCTCACCTACCCACGCTCAGACCGCTTCGGACTTCTTCGCCAAGCTTCACGCCGACGATAAGTTCATCGAACAGACATCCGAGCAGTACTTCGACACGGAGGCTAACACCTTCCTTGCCGATCGCTACATCGTAGGTGAGTGCCCAAAGTGCCACAACGAGAAAGCCTATGGCGACCAGTGCGAGAAGTGCGGTTCGACCCTATCACCCGACGAACTTATCAACCCCCACAGCGCACTATCGGGCTCAGTACCCATCAAGCGCGAGACCAAGCACTGGTACCTCCCGCTCGATAAGTATGAGCAGATGCTACGCGAGTGGATATTGGTGGGCCACAAGGAGTGGAAGGCAAATGTATATGGACAGTGCAAGAGCTGGCTCGATGGAGGGCTGCACCCACGCGCCGTATCACGCGATTTGGATTGGGGAATCCCCGTACCAGTCGAGGGTGGCGAGGGCAAGGTTCTATATGTATGGTTCGACGCCCCTATCGGATATATCTCGGCTACCAAGGAGCTAACCCCCGACTGGGAGAAGTACTGGAAGAGCGAAGATTCGAAGATCGTACACTTTATCGGCAAGGACAACATCGTATTCCACTGCATCGTATTCCCATCGATGCTCGAGGCACACGGCGGCTACACCCTACCCGAGAATGTGCCATCGAACGAGTTCCTAAACCTCGAGGGCGACAAGATCTCGACCTCGCGCAACTGGGCTGTATGGCTTCACGAATATCTCGATGAGTTCGAGGGCAAGCAGGATGTTCTGCGCTATGTGCTCTGTGCAAATGCACCCGAGACTAAGGACAACGACTTTACGTGGAAGGATTTCCAAGCACGCAACAACAACGAGCTTGTGGCTATCCTGGGTAACTTTGTGAATCGCGCTTTGGTACTCACCAAGAAGTACTACGATGGCGTTGTTCCTGCGTGTGGCTCTCTAACAGAGTATGACGAGCAGACCATCACCGAGCTCGCTCAGGTGAAGGGCTCATTGGAGTACAATATCGAGCACTACCGCTTCCGTGAGGCTCTTCGTGATGCGATGACCGTAGCTCGTATCGGCAATAAATACCTTGCCGACACAGAGCCTTGGAAGGTGATAAAAACCGACCCAGCACGCGTTGAAACTATCCTCAACATCGCGCTTCAGATCACCGCCAACATAACCATCGCCATCGAGCCATTTATGCCATTTACGGCAGCAAAGATCCTGGGAATGCTCCACGTGGAACGTTACGATTGGGAGCAACTCGGAGCTATGGATTTGGTCACAACAAGCCACACTATTGGCGAGGCTACCCTACTATTCGAGAAGATCGAGGACTCGGTGATCGACGCTCAGCTCGCAAAGCTACAGGCTACCAAAGAGGCGAATCTTGCAGCCGAGGCAGCACAGAACATTGCACCCCAGAAGGAGGAGATCACCTTCGATCAATTTATGGGTATGGATATTCGCGTCTCGACAATCCTCACAGCAGAGAAGGTTGCCAAGACAAAGAAGCTACTCAAACTGACAGTTGACACAGGTATCGACCAACGCACAATCGTATCGGGAATAGCCGAGCACTTCACACCCGAGGAGCTCGTTGGCAAGCAGGTATTAGTACTTGTCAACCTCGCACCACGCGAGCTAAAGGGTATCGAGTCGCGCGGAATGATACTTATGGCGGAGGACTGCACTGGCAAACTTCGACTAATCCAACCCAACGAGGCAACAAACAGCGGAGCAATAGTTGGATAAATTTGATAGATAAACACACACATTACTATGACAAATATTGATTGGGGATCACTCCCCTTCGGCTACATTGAGACCGATTCAAACATTCGCTGCACCTACAAAAATGGAGCGTGGGGCGAGTTGGAACAGACAACAGAGACCACAATTCCGATGCACATATCGGCTGCCTGTCTACACTATGGCTTCGAGATCTTCGAGGGATTGAAGGCATTTCGTGGCGAGGATGGCAAGGTTCGCCTATTCCGTCCAGACGAGAATGCTAAGCGCTTCAACGAGTCGGCACACACACTATGTATGGCCGAGCTACCAGAGGAGATATTCATCGAAGCCTGCGAGCAGGCGATCAAGGCAAACGAGCGATTTGTGCCTCCATACGGTACTGGTGCATCGCTCTATCTGCGTCCATTTATGGTCGCTACCGAGGCTAAGTTGGGCGTTGCGCCCGCTACCGAGTTCCTATTCTGTGTATTTGTTTCGCCAGTAGGTCCATACTTCAAGGGTGGAATCAAACCTATAAATGTTGTTATCGACGTCGATCACGACCGCGCTGCTCCACGTGGAACAGGCCGCGCAAAGTGTGGTGGTAACTACGCAGCGAGTATCTACTCGATGGAGAAGGGACACAAAAATGGCTACTCTAATGTACTATATGTCGATGCTGAGAGCCGCCAATATATCGAGGAGTGCGGTGCTGCAAACTTCTTTGGAATCAAAGATAATACATACGTGACACCCGAATCGCCATCGATCCTGGAGTCTATCACCAACAAATCACTCCGCGTGTTGGCCGAGGATATGGGTATGAAGGTGGAGCGTCGCCACGTAGCTATCGAGGAGCTCGACACCTTCGAGGAGTGCGGTGCCTGCGGAACGGCTGCAGTGATCTCCCCTATCGGTTCGATCTTCGAGTATAAGAGCGGCAAGAGCTGGAATTTTGGCGAGGAGCCAGGTGCAGTCTCTTTGGCACTATACCAACGTCTTCAAGATATCCAACACGGACGAGTTGAGGATAAATTCGGTTGGTGCGTTGTAGTTGAGTAGTTTTTACTCAATTTTAAGTGAAAAATGCGGGCTTCGGCTCGCATTTTTTTCGTTCTGAGAATTGCGTAAAAAATTTCAACCTCTACTGTAGCTCGAAATATAAAAATCTCGAGAAGATAAAATATTTAACTAAAATTGAGGATTTAATCTAAATAGCAATCCGTTTATATTTATTTTTAAAAATAAAATCTTAACAACCTCTTTGCATAGTCGAAAAAAATTACTATCTTTGTATCGGATTTCAATACTAACATTTACACCTGTAACTTTGATGACAAAGTCCCAATATAGTCGAACGGCATCTCTGATGAGACAGAGTCAGAGTGCGCGCAAACGAAAGTGTGGGGAGGGTGCGCAGCTAAGTGGGCAGCAATGTGTGAAAATATATACTAAATTAATATAATGTATCGCTATGACGTAATGTGTCGTAGCGATTTTTTGTTTTATTACTACTATGAGAGTTGGAATAATAATGGGTTCGACAAG
>CAYJOV010000186.1:0-3706 GCA_964371905.1 uncultured Akkermansia sp.
GCGCGGCAAGCCTCCGCCGTCGCAAACGCTTTGCGCCACCCGCCCGACCTACAAAAACAACAGCCCTCCCCAAAACCACATTGAGGTGCAGGAGGTCAGACCTCCTGCCGCAGGTCAAGGGGCGCGCAGCCCCTTGCGGGACTGGGCAGAGCCCAGCACCAACCACCACACCACCACCCCGCCCAGCAGCACCAAAAACAACAGCCCTCCCCAACGCAGAGCCCCCAAGGCTCTGCGGGCGTCAGTGCCCCAAAACTCAACACGCCCGCGCGGCAAACCCAGCATGATAGCCACAGCCTCACACTGACGCCCCCCCCAATCTCCCGCGCGTAGCGCGGCAAGCCTCCGCCGTCGCAAACGCTTTGCGCCACCCGCCCGACCTACAAACCACCCTCCCTATCACAGACCACCTAGCATTTACACTTGAACCCATCCCTTAAAACAACTATATTATTGTATAAACATCACCGCATCCCCCCCGATGAAATCCCCTTTCCCCCTCCTGAACACCCTGTTCATCCTCCTCCTCTGCCTGCTCCCCCTCCACGCGCAACAATACAGTGTCGACACACAAGAGCTCCAACAACTCCGCCTAGAGCTAAACGCGGTGCAAGAAAAACTCACCTACCTCAAACAGCAATACGCAGACACTCGCGATAAAGTACGTGAAGACAATAGACAAACTCTTGCAAAGATAATCGAAGATAACAGAGCTACACTCGATAGCATAGCTGACACTAATAATACCACCCTCCTCTGGATTACGTTTGGCGTCGGATTAATCGTCACCCTACTAGGCGGTACCCTTGGCATCATCGCTCCTTATCTAATTAACCGTAATGACAGAAAGAAAATAACAGAGCTTAATAATAAATTCAAACAAGAATACACTAAGCTACAAAATCAACTTAATTCAGCATTGAAAAAAAGCAAAAACGATCAAGAACAGCTAGAGTTGCTAACTCAAGAGAAATTTTCTAAACTCGAGTCCATGCAAGCTAGAATGGACACTACACTGTCGCAAATGCTGAAAGAAAAAGAGGCGAGTGAACACGCGGCATCAGAAGCAGAACGAAGCAAACAAAAGGCTGAACTCAGTAAACAAAAGGCTGAAACTTATGCAGAAGAAGATCTCCTCAAACGACTCTCTCTTATTAATAAATTATTAGAAAAAAATAAAAAAGATGATGAGCTTTGGCTCATGCGAGGCAATTGTAAATTTGGCCTCAACGATTACGCGGGCGCTATTGCCGACTTATCAGAAGCAATTTTAATCAACCCTAAGAATGATTTAGCCTACACTAATCGCGGCGGAATAAAAGGGACTCTCGAGGATTTCGTGGGTGCAATTGCTGACTTCACAAAAGCCATCGAAATCAACCCTAAAAGTCATTTAGCGTACTCTAATCGAGGCATTGCGAAAAGCAAGATCAACGATCACGAGGGCGCGATTGTCGACTTCTCAGAAGCCATTGAGATCAATCCTAAGCTTGATGCTGCATACACTAATCGCGGCAGTGCAAAAGGCAATCTCAAGGATTACGAGAGAGCAATAGCCGACTATACCACAGCCATTGAGATCAATCCCAAGCTTGATGCTGCATACTCTGGTCGCGGCATAGCAAAAAACAAACTCAAAGATTACGAGGGCGCAATAGCCGACTACACCTCAGCCATTGAGATCAATCCAAAGGATGATTCTGCATACTCTAATCGCGGAGTTGCAAAAGCCAATCTCAAAGATTACGAAGGAGCAATAGACGACTTAACTTCAGCCATTGAGATCAATCCCAAAAATGATTCTGCATACTATAATCGAGGCAATACAAAAGTCGCCCTCAATGATTACGAGGGAACAATAGCCGACTACACCTCAGCCATTGAGATCAATCCAATGAATGATTCAGCATATAATGGTCGCGGCATAGTAAAAGGCAAGCTTAAAGATTACGAAGACGCAATTGCCGACTTCACCCAAACCATTGAAATCAATTTGAAGAATGATAATGCATACACTAATCGCGGCATTGCAAAATTAGCGCTCAAGGATTACGAGGGCGCAATAGCCGACTTCACCCAAGCCATTGAGATCAACCCAAAGAATGATTCAGCATATAATGGTCGCGGCATAGTAAAAGTCAATCTCAAAGGTTACGAGGGCGCAATAGTGGACTACACTTCAGCCATCGAGATCAACCCTGAAAATGATGCTGCATACTCTAATCGAGGCAATGCAAAAAACGAGCTCAAGGATTACAAAGGCGCAATTGCTGACTGCACCACAGCCATTGAGATCAATCCTAGAAGTAATTCCGCATACAGCAATCGAGCCTACGCAAAAAACAAACTCGGCGATCACGAAGGAGCTCACAAAGACGCACGCAAAGCTTTAGAAATTGACCCCAATTTCGCCAACCCATGGAGGCACATAGGAAACGCCTATAGAGAACAAGGTGAGTACATGCAAGCCATAGAAAGCTTCAGTAAAGGAATAGCAAAAAATCCTGACTACTACAAATTCTACCGCGATCGCGCTATCAGCTATAGAAAATTCGCGGCATGCAGTAAAACTCCCGCAATACGCGAAGGCTTCCTCAAGCTAGCCGAAAGGGACGAAAAGACAGCGAAGGAAAAAAACAGAAGCAATAGAACAGATAAGAAGACGAATGCAATATTATCAACAATGAAACTAGCACCCCAGCTGCTCCCATAATGACCGCGACACAAGTGAGCATGTGCAAAAAATAAATAACTCCGAGCTATTGACAAGCGCACCTACATTATGTAGAATAACCACGTGCCAGCGTCTATGTACTGGTCAATTTAATCTGCCCTCTGCGCTAGTTCTCTCACTATACGAGAAGTAACATGAGCCTGAGGGCAATTTTTTTATAGCTATGTTACGTACTGCCATACTTGTAGATGGAGCTTTTTACAGAAAGCGCGCCTATACACTTTTTGGTGAGAAGACACCCGAAGAGAGGGCTTCTGAATTAAAAAATTATTGTGATAGACATATCAAACGTTGCAATAAAGAGACAAAGACAATTCTATATCGAGTCCTTTATTATGACTGTCCGCCATCCTCCAAAAATATTTATCATCCCCTTTTGGGCAAGCAGATTAGCTTAGCCAAAAGCCCCCTGTTTCACTGGACGCAGCTCTTCTTTGAAGAACTTAAAAAGAAGCGCAAATTTGCCATGAGAATGGGACGCTTAAGCGATGAACATGCTTCCTATGTCTTGAAAGCAGGAATTACCAAAAAACTTATTGCTGGAACAGCCTCTTTACACGAGTTGAAGGAACATGATTTTGCTCTGGAAATAAGCCAAAAGGGTGTTGACATGAGACTCGGTATCGACATTGTGACAATGGCGATGAAGGGACAAGTGGATCAAATTATTTTAATTTCTGGCGATAGCGATTTTGTCCCTGCCGCCAAATTAGCGCGCCGAGAAGGGATAGATTTTATTCTAGATCCCATGCGCTCAACGATACACACGTCACTGCTGGAGCATGTCGATGCTCTGAGAACAGAAGTACCAAAGCCAGTTGAAAATTCAGAAACTCAACCTTAAACGATCTGAGAAAGGATAGGAAAGAATCAGGGCTAAAATGAGCTTTAGATATAGGGGTCTATTTTCTCGCGAAGCAATATTTTGAGATGATTTTCGAGCTGAATTTGCTTCGAATTGATGGCTCAGAG
>CAYJOV010000187.1:0-3606 GCA_964371905.1 uncultured Akkermansia sp.
GAAGCGTCACAGCAGCGTCACGAAAACCGTCACGATGAATGTGACGCTTCGTCACGAAAAAATGTGACGCGTCACGCTAAAGATAAAGAGATAGATAAGAAATCTGTAGTGGGTAGTGACACTGTTGTTTTGAGTGATGCTGAGATTAGTGATGGCTTGGGAGCTGAGGCTGCCCCCCCTGTTTGTTTGGTGACTGGTTGGAGCTATGAGGAGTTCTGCACGAAGGTGGGTGGAGCTCATCCTGCTACGGCTTCGATGCGGTTGATGCCTAAGGATGCTGTGGAGGCTGCGAAGGCGGCGTTCCGTGCTTGGGCTGTTGATGACGAGGATGTGGAGATGCTTACGGCTTTTTATCAGGCGGATTTGTCGGATCTTCCTCGTGGGACGAAGTTCTATAGACCTGCGGGGCTCAAGGCTTTTTATGAGAATCTGGGGGATGTCATGGCTCATGCGTCGAATTGGGCGAAGTGGAAGGGGTGGAGACCGAAGGGGGCACGTCGTATTCAGGAGGTGCAGCAGCTCAAGCCTGTCGTGCCTCAAGAGCAGACGGAGGAGGAGAAGGCGGAGATGCTGGGCTTTTGGGAGGAGCAGAAGGCTTCTTTGGGTATCCCCTGTCTTGAGAACCCCGAGCAACGGAAGGAGGGTGAGTCGTGAGTGCCGCCCCTGCTTTCCTTCCGTGGCTTTCGGCTCGCTCGGAGTCGCTCAAGGTGCTGATGCGTTCGCGACTGGCTAATGGATCGGGGCTCATTCTGCTGCTGCTCGATGAGCGGGGGGCATGCTCGCCTACGGAGTTGTTGTCGTGCTCGCAGTTGTCTAATCGGGCGTTTTGGAGCTCGCTTCATGCGCTGCGTGAGCAGGGGCTCGTGAATCGTGTACAGGTGGGGCGCAAGAGAAGGGTCTACTCGATCACGGAACAAGGAAGGAGGATGATATCATGAGTAGAAAGAAGGGGGAGCTAACGGCTAAGGAGCGCAAGTTTACCGAGATGCTTGTGCAAGGTCTCACTCAGAGTGCCGCGTATCGTAAGGCTTTCGGTGAGAATGGAAAGAGTGAGAGCACTATTAACTCAGCTGCAAGTAGACTTGCAAAAAATGTTAAGGTTTTGCAGTATAGGCGCGAGTTGGAGCAAGGTTGTGCAGGTAGTGCTATCGCGTCACGTACTGAGATCTTAGAGACTCATACGGTTATCATGCGTGACAAGTCTCTCTCTCCAAAGGACAGGCAGCGTAGTATGTCGGAGCTTGTGAGGATGACGGGGGGCTATGCGCCTGATGAGGTGGTGATCTCGGGAGAGGTGGAGGTGTCGCCCTCGGAGGAGATGATGGAGCATCTAGCTGTGCTGCTGAAGAAGGAGAAGGGGGGCTCTTGAGTGGTCCTTCTTTTCTGTTTTTACTGTAGTCTCGAGCAGTATCTTTGTTCTTCTGCCTGCGCTATGATGGAGTGATGGATGAAACGTCATCTCAGATCGAGAGTCTTAAAAGACGCGCCTTGCAATTGCTGGGGGTGGCTCAGTACAATTCTTTTAGCACTGATGAGCCGTCACGTGCTGTGGATGATTGGTATCTTAATGTGTTGTGCGAATTCCTCGGGGCTTTTCATTGGACATGGGCGGCTGAGTTTTTACAGTTCCCCCCAAGTGATAGTGATGTGCGGGTGTGGTATTGGAAGAGGGAGGGGGATTATTGCTACGCGCCCACGAGTGTGGCGGTCGTGCCTAGCACGCGTCCTGAGTGCCAGCTTGCTTTTTGCTATGCGCTGGCTGCTCGCGTGGCGATGCAGGTGACGAATGACCCGCGTAGTGCTCAGATGATGGAGTCTCAGGCGGCTCGATACTTATCAATAGCTCGCTACAAGGACGCGTCTGAGTATTGCCTTCGCGGGGATGGGGCGAAGACTCATTTTTATACAGAAGAGAGGGAGGGCTCAGGCTATGACTACCGCTGAGGCTTTCAATGATTTCGCGCGTCGGATTGATCCGCTCTCGTTGGCGGTGGCGGTGGCGACTGCTGCGGAGCATGGTTATTTTGTCGCTGATGCGAATATGATGCTCATTGCTATTCCTTTTGATTTGATGCTTGAGCGTGGCATTTCTGTGCCTGATGTTGAGCTCGAGCTCTCGGAGCTCAGCGAGAGTCTTTTTGTGCTCTATGCTGGTGGTGATCTCAAGGTCTTGCTCCAGATGTGGGAGGATTCATCCTATGATCAATTGTCTTTTACGCGTGAGCTCAAGGGTGATAGCCGTGTGCATGTGATGAAGAAGAAAGGGGGGATCTAATATGGGTGGTATGCTTTCAGGGTACGGTCAGTACCAGCAGGGCAAGGCTCAGCAGGCGGCTTATAATCGCAATGCTGAGACTCTGCGTGCTCAGGCTGCGACGAATCTCGCGATCGCGGGGGATGAGATGGCTAGTATGCGTACTCAGCAGTCTCGTGATCAGGCTACGGCTCGCGCGGCGCGGGGTGCGTCTGGGGTCACGTCTGAGGGGTCGGGTGCGATCTCGGAGCTTGCTATTGCGGAGAGGTGGAACTCTCAGATCAATGACGCGATGCTTTCGGCATCTCAGCAGGATATTAATACGAAGCATCAAGCGAGTATGCAGGAGTATCAAGGTGCTCTGGCGAAGGCTCAGGGTAAGGCTGCGTTTACGTCTGGGATTGTCTCTGATGTGGCGGGGGCGGGCTTGTCGTTTGGTCTCGGTGGGGTGGCGGGTAAGATGGCGGGTACGTCGTCAGGTTTTAATGTGGGGCAGGCGGCTATGTCGTCGGTGTCTTCTTTATTCAAATTTTAGTATATTATTATGGGTAGTTTATTCAAAGTAGATGTGCCAGAGCCCGAGCCTCCAGCTCCTACTCCTGTCTCAACGACAACGGATGCGAGCAAGGAGGGGCAGACTGGAATGAATCAAAAGGCGAAGACGAAGAAGAGTGTGAGCTCGCTGTCTCTGCCTGCGTCCTCGTCGTCGCCTTGGGTGACGGGGCGTAAGACGCTGGGAGGGGCATGAGATGATGGAGTATAAGGATTATCTAGCTTTTTGTGAGTCGCTGATCTCGGAGCGTGACCAGTATAAGGGGGATTTTGAACGCTCGGCTCGTATGGTGCTCCCCACGGCGTGGGCGGCGATGCAGGAGAGTAATTCAAACTTGCCCGCCTATGTCCGCTATTGTGAGGAGGCGAATACGGCGTGTCAGCTGCTCGCCTCGGCACACATGCAGATGCTGACTCCTTTTGATTCGCGCTGGTTCAACATTGACCTTGTGGCTATGGGCTCGGAGGAGAGGAGTGATGAGGCGGAGGCTTTTCAATGAGTTTTATCTCGACCGATGCGCTATAGGGCATGCGGCTTTGCATGTGCGGGTGAATGAGTATGGGAAGCTGGTCTTTACTTCTTTGGCGGCGGGGACCTTTGCTATCTCGATGGATGAGAACTCTATCTGTGATACTCTGTGTCGTGAGTTCAAGCTGACGGCTGCTCAGGCGGTGGATAAGTGGGGCTCTCGGGTATCCGAGAAGATTCAGAAGGCGTATGATGATCCGAAGCGGCGCTTCTCGGAGCAATGCGAGTTCTTACATCTCGGGATGCCCAACAACAAGGGGAACAAGGGGCG
>CAYJOV010000188.1:0-3561 GCA_964371905.1 uncultured Akkermansia sp.
GCGGCAGATCTTGCGCAGCTGCTCGCGTGTGATGGGACCTTCGCGTAGGAGGTGGACGGCGGGCTTGCCTTTCTCATCTATACAGGGGGCGAGGATGGTGCTCTCGAGCCCTTCGCTGCAAGCTCCCGCATCAATGATGAGAGGGATGCGCCCTTCGAGCTCCTTCATCACGGCAGGTGCGCTCGTGGGGGAGATGCGCCCAAAGCGGTTTGCACTCGGCGCGGCGATGGGATTGCCGAGGGCTTTGGCGACTCCGCGCATGACTTCGTGTGCGGGGACACGGCAGGCGACGGACGCCAGTCCACTGGTGACGATGTCGGGGATGCAGTCTTGCTTTGGCAGGACGAGGGTGAGAGGTCCTGGCCAGAATTGCTTGGTGAGCTGCTCAACGAGCTCGCTGAGCTCCTCGCTGATGACGGCGACTTGCTTGAGCTGGCGCGCGCTCGCGAGATGGCAGATGAGCGGGTCAAAGCTCGGGCGTTGCTTGGCGGCGTAGACCGCTGCAACCGCATCCGCATTGAAGGCATCTGCTCCCAGTCCGTACACGGTCTCGGTGGGCAGCGCGACAATCGCGCCTTCTCTCATCATGCTGGCGACTTCTTCATAGAGGGCTTTTAAGTTGTCAAGGGGGTCTACTGAGATGAGGCGTGTGTCCATGCAGGGATGATAGCGAGATGCTAGAAGCCTGTCAATGGAAAAGGGTTGAACTTCTTTATGTTTTGTTAGATTCTTTATTGTAAGTTTGTTATGTTTAATGATGAAAATGTTTCGAAAAGAAATTGAAAAAAAATGGAAGAAGTTGAAAGAATATTCCCTTGAATCGCGTATTAATACTATCCAGATAATTCTGGTTATTCTTAAATAACAGGCAACTGTTTTTTCATAGAGTAGGTGTAAGTAAGAGCAGAGCGGCGCGTTGTGAAACGTGCCGCTCTGATTATGTAGAGGTGGATTTATATAACCCGTTGATTATAAGTAGTATTTTTAGATGATTTTCAGTCAATGTTACTGAAATGAGGGCAAGAAAAACCCCCTGTCATCATAGATAACAGGGGGAGGAGGAAGCGATAAGGGAGAGAAGCACTACTGCTTCTTCATAGCTTCGCGTTGCTGCTTGGCTTGCTGGAGGAATTCGTCAGCCTTCTCAGAGAGACTATCGGCAAAGGCCTTGATTTGAGCCTCATTTTCTTTATTCTTCTCAGCGAGCTTGTAAAGGAGGTCTTGGATGACTTTGATATCTTCCTTGGTCTCGGCGAGAGTCATGAGAATTTGGAGTTTGACCTCAATGAGGAAGAGCTCGGGGGTGGCGGCGATACCAGGCTTTGCGAGCTCTGTATCGACGACCTTGAGGGCCGCTTTGAGATCGGAGCCACAGGCTTGGAGCTGCTGCTGGATGCGCTGCATCTCTTTTTCTGCAGCAGCTTTTTCCTTGGCTTCCTTCTGAAGACCAAGCGAGTCTTTGGGGTCATTTGCCTTGATTTGCTCGAGGAGCGCTACGTTGCTTTCCTTGATCCCATCGGGGAGTGCCTTGTAGGCATCATAGAGAGCTTTTGCCTTGGCTTCACCTGTAGCAGTGGCGGCCGTTGCGAGACCTGTCTTGACCGCGTCGGAGACGGTGAGATCCTTGGAGAGGGCGTCAAGGGAGGGGCGACCACCGACAAAGCCGGATACAACAATACCCTCGGGGTTCATCACAAGCATGGTGGGGAAGCCTTGGACATTGTACTTACTAGCGAGCGCGCGATTCTTCTCGATGAGACCATCGGCGAGCTTTTTTTGATTAGGCAGATCGATCTCAACAAGAACGTACTTATCCTTCGCGTAGGCTGCAAATTCAGGCTTGTCGAGCACATTGGCCTTGAGGCTTTTGCAGGGAGGGCACCAGTCGGAGCCCGTGAACAGGATGAGGACATTCTTCTTTTCAGCTGCGGCTTGAGTCAGGGCGGCAGGGAGGTCGGTGCCCCATGCTTCTGCGCCCATGGCTGGAGCGACGATGGCGGACAGCGCAAGCGCTGGAATGATCATTGAATTCATGATTTAGTTATTATGCCTATGATTTCTGCTATTGCAAGGAAAAAATCCTGTATGTTAGTGGTATAACTGCAATACTGAATGACGTTCGACTAAGGCTGCGAGACAAGCTTTGATCTAGCAGCGTTTTTTTGACCTTTTTGAGAGGAAACAGTCTTTTCTCTTGCCAGCTGCATCAAGTCACTTTATCATAATGTGACTAAATAATGAAGCAAACCTCAAGAGATCTAATCAGACTGCGAGCGACAAACACCTCACGCTCAGCAATACTCCCACGCGTCATCGCGGGGCTACTCGCACTCATGCTTCTAGGACTCATTTTGAGCATGGCTAGCTTTCGTCTGGAGGAGATCAACTGGCAGTCCCTCAACCCACTAGCCGACCCTCAGCAGCCCAATGGAGAGAATAGTAACCTCTTGGGCATCCTCGGACTCTACAGCGCGGGCATCTTCTTTCACCTCTGTGGCGCGGCTAGTTGGTGGATCGTCATTCTCTTCCTCTACTTTCCTGTGCGTCTCATTAGCCAGCCACAGGATACACCTGTCAAGCAACTGATCTGCATCCAGCTGCTCATCATCACATCGTGCTCTATTATGGCGATACAGCCGTGGCTACTCAGGGAGTGGGCTCAGTCACATGCCTCATGGGGACCCGGCGGGCTCATCGGTGAGCTCGTGGGGCATGGCTTTATCCTGACGCTTACAAGTCTTGGTATCGCTCTGAGCTGTCTGATCTTTATTCATGCACTCGCGCTTATTTATTATAGTGATAGCGGGGTGCGACAGGTCGCGCGTTTCTTCTACCAAGATTGTCTCAAGATGGGACGCTACGTCCGCGGGCAAAAAGCGCAATCTCATGCGGACACGCTGCAAGCTAAACAGAATTCGCCCTCCGATGCAAACGGCTCACACCAGCCCAGCCGCAGCAACCCCATCCCCGTCTCCACTCCTGAAGAGGAGCTCGCAACTCCGCGAAAAGGTAGGAAAAAACAAAGCAAGCAGCACATCCCCACCGCGCGCAACCGCGGCGAGAAAGGGCCTGAGCTCCCCCCCACCTTAGCCCCGCATCACAAGCTCAGCAATCCCACGCTCGACGAGGATGAGTCGCCTGTGCCTCCGCGTAGCTACGAACGCCCGAGCACCTCCAGCACCCCGACTACCTCCAGTCAGCGTGAGGAAAGCTCCGCGCCCGAGTCCTATGAGACGCAGGTACTCGCCCATCCTCCCGCCATCCTGCCCACGCATCGTGTGATCGCGGCAGCGGACATGAGTCACTATCGCTTCCCCGAGCTCACGATCCTGCACTACGAGCCTATCTCAGCCGAGCTTGATGCTGAGGCGCAGCAGGAGATGCAGCAGATGCAGGGACTGCTCCTCGACACGCTGAGCTCCTTTGGCTACGAAGTCGATCCGGGCGACATCACACGCGGTCCTTCTATCACGCGCTACGAAATCTATCCTGCTCGCGGCCTACGCATCAACCGCATCACCGCGCTGCGCAAGGACCTCATGCTCGCGACGAGCTCCGAGT
>CAYJOV010000189.1:0-3539 GCA_964371905.1 uncultured Akkermansia sp.
TGCTCGCGTAGTGGTGGATGTCATTCCACATGATGAACTTGCTAAAGGAGAAGATGCCGAGGATGGCCTTTTCCTCGATGTCCCAGCGGGCTTGCCCTTTAATAGCACTACGGATGGAGTTGAAGATGAGCTGGACGTCCACGCCTGTGACGTCGCGGGGCAGCTCGCTGAGTGAGCTCATGTCGATGCCAAAGTCCTGCTTGAGCATCTCAAGCAGTGTGATGTTCATGGTGGTGTCCTCCTCACTGGCGCGTATGGTGTAGCCGCGCTGCGCGGATTTGCGCTTGATCTCGACGGGCATGAGCAGCAGGGGGGCGAAGCGGGCGCGCTCGCTCTTCTCGGTCTCATACCAGCGCAGCATGCCGAGGGCGAGATAGAGGGTGTTCGCCCCATTCTCTTCGAGTGAGAGGCGGGATTGGCGGTAGAGCTGGGTGAGGCTCTTGTCGAGCTCGGCGGGGGTGAGGTAGCTGTGGAGGCGGTTCTGCCGCAGCTGCTCGTGGAGCAGCTCAATGATGGGGTCGGCTTGGGCGATGCTTGAGAAGAGCTCTCGCGTGGAGGCGCGCTCCTCGTCGAGGGGGGCTTTCCACTCGCTGGGCTTTTCATGGAGGGTGAATTGCTGCCCCTCGGCGAGCTTGTCCTCCCATTCGTTGAGGTTGGTCGCCATGAGTTGGAGGGAGTTGCGCCCTATGCGGGCGTTGAGCAGGTTGTTGCGCAGGCTCAGGTCGAGCAGCTTGCGCTCCCAGACCTTTTGCTTGGTGGCGACGCTGGATTGGAGGTCGATGAGGGGGGCTTGGGGGGTGATGTAGGCGGGGGCTTCGTGCGTGAGTAGGGAGGGGGGCGCCTCTTCGAGCACATAGCCCTGCTCGCCTTGGACGCGCTGGGGGAGAGGTCTGATGCCGGCTAAGCGGCAGCGCTTGATGTCGAGAGAATAGTGGAACTCATCGGCCTTGAGCAGGTGGTCTTCACCCGCCTTGCAGGCGTAGTCGAAGGGAACATTCTTGCTCGCATTCATCCCTGTGGTCTCGACGAGGGTGATTTCGTTGATCCCTGCAGCGAGTCGCTTGGTCAGCGCGCTCACGTCGTCATTGATGCGATCGCTGAGCATCTCATCGACGAGCCATGCTCCTGCAAAGGCGTGCCCGTGGATGAGCACGAGGATGGGGTTGATGCCGACGGCCTCAAGGCAGGCGGCGTAGAGCAGTGCCATGTCGAGGCAGGTGCCGAGCTTTTGCCCGAGGCAGGCATCGCCGAGGCGCACGCGCTGACCTTGTTTTTCATAGCTAGCGGGTGGGTTGCAGTAGATGATTTCTTGCTCGGCGAGGGATTGGTAGATGGCTCCCATCTGCTTGCGGACGCGATCGGATGAGTGGGTCTGGTAGGCATTGAGGGAGGCATCTCCTGTCCAGTCTTCGAGGATTTCGGCCGCGCGGCGCAGTACGATCGCAAGGCTGGGGTGATTCGGCGTGACGAAGGCGGCGAGCATCTCGGGGTAGAGAGCTATGCCTCCCCATTCATCGAAGGCGAGTATCTCAAGGGGGTAGTTCTTCTCGTAGATGATCTCCTCTTTGCTCTTGATGCAGAGGCGCATTTCCCCCAGAATGCGCTCGGTAAGTGAGGAGAGGTACTCGGCGGAGAGTTTGAGGGTGAGATCCTTGATAGAGACGCTACTCTCGGCAGCGAGGTGCTCAAGGCGACTCTCGCAGGGCTCACTCAGATCAGGGCTGAGTGTGACGCTGATACAGAGGTCTTCGTAGCTATTCTGCGTCTCGTTGTGGAGCAGGAGGCTTTGGATGACAGGGAGACGGTTCTGCTGGGTGGCAAAGTTGACTTTTTCGAAATAGACGAGTTCGACATTCATGGGAGGAGGGATCTCTCGGTTATCCTTATTATACCTTGAGCGGGTGATAACACAAGGGGAAATGTTGGGCACTCGAATACGCTTTTTGAATTATGACAGAGGAGGTAGGCTGATGAATGCGTTGGAGGTCTGTATGTCGTTCGTTAATATTGTTGTTTTTTGGCAATTAATGTTAGGCAATATAAATTAATATTTAACGCCTATCTAACGAGTTATTTTGACATGGGGAATTAATAAAAAATAACGCGATGCATTGAATGATAAGTGATTTCATGATAGTGATTTTATCTCGTGCATACACAAAATGTGTCGAATTCACCTTGACAATTGGGGCGCATGTGGTAAGTTTTCACTATACGAAATTAACCTACTATCGTGAGATTTTTAGATCAGACAGTGTCTTCTAAATTGATCGTTCGCCCAGTTCCGTTACCCCGTAAATACACCTGAAATATGAAAAGATTAGTATTGAGATTAGCTCGATCCAAAGCGGTTTTCATCAGCTCAGTGAGTCTGATGTTCCTATGCGTTACCCCTCTAGTTGCGTTCACGGACCTGGAGGATGCCTTAAACTTTGAGCATGACTCAAGACCAGAAGAAGCCAAATCGGAAGCAAGCAAGCCCGCAAAGAGTACCACAGCGCCCCCCAAGGTAGAGCCACTCAAGGCTCCTGACCCTGTGCCTCCACCACCAAAGCCTATAGCCAAGGAGGTAAAGCCTCAAGAAAGCTATCCTGAGCTTGTCGTACCCCCCAAGCCCGAGCCACCTAGCCAACTATCTCAAGATAGCGTCCCTTGGGTAGAGAGTGATACAGGTCTCACCGCATCAGATCGCTCCAGCACACCTAGTGACCAGAGCGCCATCAAGAGTCAGCTCGAAGCAATGCAGTCAAATTATCGTGAGAATATTGCCAAGGGCAAAGAGGACGCCAAGGTGTCTCAATACTTCACCTTCTTCTTCGTAGGACTGATCGTCGCGATGTTTGGTGTATTTGTCCCCTTCTTCATCAATAGGACATGGAAAGATAAAATCACAAAAGTCATTGATAATCATAAAGATTCTATGTCACAACAAGAGTCCAGTATGGCTCATCTGCTCGATCGCGCTCTGCATTCCTTCGAGGAGCGCTCGTCAGCGACACAGCAGAACTACACTCAGGCTATGGAAAAAGTATCCCAGGATCTCAAGGATGAGATGCACGTCTTCCACATCAAGAAGGATGAGACGATGGATATGCTCAAATCCCAGATCGCTGAATCCAACCGCATCTTACTTGAGACGCGTAATGAAAAGGATCAGGGCATGCTCGCTGCTCGCGAGGTCAGTCTGCTCCAAAGAGAGCTCAAAGAAGAGCTCGTCTCCTTCAAAAAGGAGCGTAAGCAGTCCGAAGAAGCCCTCCAATCCATCATCGGCGAGCTCAATCGCATCATGGATGAGACCTCCGCCGAGCACGCCCGCAGTATGCAGGCAGCGCGCGATGCCAAGCTCAGCGAACTGCGTGCGAGAACCTACTCAGAGCCCGATGCCTCAGAGCGTATAGGGATGATCAACGAGCTGCTCGAATCGAGCCCTCGCGATGAGAAGCTTTTCTACCTGAGAGCTGTCGCCAAGAACGAATTGATGGACTACTTCGGCGCGCTCGAAGACTGCTCCAGAGCTATTCAGATCAAGCCTAGCTACC
>CAYJOV010000190.1:0-3526 GCA_964371905.1 uncultured Akkermansia sp.
CAAGAAGCTCCTCGGCGCCTTCTACCTCGACATCTACCCCCGCAGCACAAAGCGCGACGGCGCGTGGTTCATGCCCCTGCGCTACGGCGAGTCGGGACGCAACGGCAAGCCCGCCTACCCGCATCTCGGGTGTCTGGCGGGGAACTTCTCCCCCCCTGTCAACGGAGCCCCCGCCCAGCTCTCGCACTATGATGTCGTGGTGCTCTTCCATGAGTTCGGCCACACGCTGCATGGTCTGCTCAGCGACACTAGCCTGCGCAGGCATGCGGGGACAGCTGTCGCGTGGGACTTTGTCGAGATGCCCAGCCAGCTCTTTGAATACTGGGCATGGGCTCCCGAATTCCTCAAAGCGCATGCCAAGCACCACAAGACAGGCGAGCCCATCCCCGATGAGCTCATCGAGAAGCTGCGCCAGAGCAAGAACTACCGCGCCGCGACGCAAAATATGGGACAGCTCAACGTCGCGAAGCTCGACCTTGAGTTCCATATGAACTACGACAAGTACTTCAAGGGCCGCAGCCTCGACAAGGCCACCCAAGACCTACTCGCCGATACGAGTCCGAACTTCACCGTGCCCAATCCCAGCCTCCTGCACCAGCTCGAGCACACCATGAGCGGCGGCTACGCAGCCGGCTACTTCTCCTACAAGTGGGCAGAAGTCCTCTGTGCGGATGCCTTCTCACGCTTCAAGAAAGAAGGCCTCACCAACAAAGCCACAGGAGCCTCGCTGCGCAAGGAAATACTCAGTCAGGGCGATAGCAAGCCCGCCGCCGAGCTCTACAAGAACTTCATGGGACGCGAGCCCGACAGCGACGCCCTGCTCATCGAGCAAGGCCTGCTCCCTGCCAAGCAGCAATAAGAGATAAGCATCTTGCAATCAAAGTTCTCTACTGATTCGCCCCTCGCGTCTCGGTAGAGAGCTTTGCCGTCTCTTACGCGCTACATCATCAAAGATTCCTTGCATTGAGGGACAAATATGTTATCATGAGGTCTGTATCCTATTATAATACATGAAACAATACTATTATTACCAAGACGGCAAGGCTCTCGGTCCTCATACGCGCGAGGAGCTCGCCCAGCTCCATCAAGAGGGCGTCATCACCGCAGAGACCCGCATCGCGGCTGACGGAGACGAGGCGTGGCTGAGCTACGCCGAGCTCGGGGCTGAGGGCGAGGCAAAGCTCCCCGCCCTGCCTACGGAGGAGAATGCCTCGGATGACCCTGCCTCAGAGGGCATCACGGAGACCTGCCTGCACTGTAAGAGCGAGGTCGCGCTCGTCAAGGGAGCTATCCCTGCGAGCTGCCCGCGCTGCTACAAGGACATGCGCCCCAAGGATGACGGCATCTGGACGCAGTTCGGCTTTGCCTTCACGCGCTTTGCGACCCTGCGTGGCCGCGCGACGCGGCGCGAGTTCTGGAGCTACACACTTGTTGTCATCTTGCTTGGCTTCTTTACGAGCCTCTTTCTACCCGGTGGCGGAGGGCTCGTGAATCTCGTCACACTCATCCCCTCCTTTACCATCATGGTGCGACGCTTTCACGATGTGAATCTCTCGGGCTGGTGGGTCGTGCTCGTGCAGATCGTACCCGGCGTGATGATTGCTGGCACGTTGGCGGGCTTTGCCTACGCCTTTGCAGCGGCTCTCGGTGGATTTGAGAAGGCCTACGCTGCCATAGCGCGTGCCTTTGAATTGAATGCCCAGCTCGAGGAGCTCACGGGCATCAGCGGCTATATGACCCGTCAGCTCGTTGACAAGCAATGGTCGACCATAGGAGAAGCCGCGCTCTCGGCGCTCTGGGATTATCTCGCGCTCTACATCATCTGCCTCGCTGTCATTCCTGTCGGCTGCACACTCTTTGGCCTCATCGTCTGCTGCCTCGATAGTAAGCCAGGCCGCAACAAGTACGGCCTCTCGCCCAAATACCCAAAGGCTTTAGTGGACTAGTGGACTAAAGAGTCGCCCTTCCTTCAAGGGGGCTTTTCATTTCTCGCGAGGCAAGAATTGATTTGTTGAGAGAATTGAGAAGCCCCCTTATGGTTTGGCGACACGGCTGAGTACACGCGCGGCACCGTGGTGGGTGTCGTATTTCATATTACCACGCGCACTAAAAAGCTGATGATGATTCTATCCTTGACTTGGTGTGTTATTTCATGCAAGATGTAAGGCGCATGAGATATCTAAAAGCCATGATAGTGCCCGCATTTTGTTTCACCGCTCTGGCGGCTGAGTATGTCGAGGTAGGCTCTTATCCCGCCAAGGTTGCTCCTGAACAAATCGTTATACTCTCCATCGGAGAGCCAGGGCTTTTGACCGACTGGGTCGATGACAAGCTACGCTATAAAAAAGGTGATGTCCTCGCCAAGATGAATGAGGAGCAGCTCAAGGAGGATAGAGAAGATCTCGACCTGCAGCTGCTCAGCGAGCGCATCACCAAAAAAGATAGCATCGCCGCTCTCAAAAAGCAGAAACGCCAGCTGCAATTCTACTTCTCCCTCAGCGAGCGCGAGCGTCGCTACGCCTCGGACATCCAAGTCGATGGCGAGCTGCCCACCCGCGAGGCGATCGAGGATATCAACGAGCGTATTGAGCTTGCTGAGAAAGAAATGGAGCTCAAGCCCAAGCGCCGCCTCGAGGAGTTTGAGAAAAAGGTGAAGCTCAACACCATCACCATGCCCTTTGACGGCCGCTTTCAGTACCAGATCATCCTCCCCGAGGATCGCAATGAGCCCTATGAAACCAAGGCCGTTGCCCACTTTGCCACCGCCATTGACGACTCCTCTTACTATATAGCCGTGCCCATGACGCAGGCGACGCTCTCGCAGCTGCCCGCAGAAAAGTTCATCGCGCGTATTGATCTCCCCGCAGGCAAGCAGCTCAATGGGGTCTACGCCCATCGCCGTCTCGAAAAGACCAATACAGGCGAGGGCTATGTCTACTACTTCCGCGTCACCGAGGCCGATGAGGAGCGCGCGTACTCGATGCTGGGCTCGACGGCGCAGGTGAAGCTCTTTTACCAGCTCTCGGATAATCTGAAGCGCATCAATATGGAGCAGCACTACGGTGGGGCGGCCGCCGAGAGCAGCAGCAGCAAGGAGGAGTTCATCCGCAAGAGCTTCCCCGGCTACAATCTGCTGCTGGAGACCGACTCCGAGCTGCTGCTCATCCCCGTGGGGCAGGAGCCCTGATGATTCATTCCTCTCTCTTCTAAGGTGATATGCAGGCGCCCTCCCCCGCTGAGATGCTGCTACGCTGTGAGCAGCTCGACTTTGGCTACTCACGCAAGCTCAAGGTGCTCGACAAGTTTGACTACGACTTTCGCGCGGGCATCACCGTGCTCAAGGGCTACTCGGGCTCGGGCAAGACCACCCTGCTCAAGCTCTTGGCGGGCTACCTGACGCCCAACAGCGGGCGCGTCATCAGCCCGACGAAGAACAAGGTAGGCTCGCGCCGCTACCTCCAGCGCGACATAGGCTACATGTTCCAAGGCATCAACCTCCTCCCCCTGCTCAGCGTGGAGCGCAATC
>CAYJOV010000191.1:0-3501 GCA_964371905.1 uncultured Akkermansia sp.
TCACAATAGCACATCTCAGCATCTCTTATACAATCAATAAATAATAGCTAAACTATGGATACAGCTCCACCCCTCAAAAAGGTCATTTACATTGCGATGAGTGCAGACCTACTGCACCCTGGGCATCTCAATATCATTGAAGAGGCTCGCAAATTGAATGGTGAAATCGTTATAGGTCTCTTGACCGATGCCGCCATTGCAAGCTACAAGCGACTCCCCTTCATGAACTGGGAGCAGCGCAAAATCATTGTTGAGAATGTCAAAGGTGTCAGCCGCGTCATTGCCCAGCACACACTCGACTACTGCCCCAACCTATTAGAGGTCAAGCCCGACTACGTCCTACACGGCGATGATTGGAAGACAGGTGTGCAGGCGGCTACCCGCCAAAGGGTGGTCGATTGCCTCGCCCAATGGGGAGGTCAGGTCATTGATCTGCCCTACACGGAGGGAATCTCTTCTACGCAGCTCAACAAGGTGCTCAAGGAAATGGGCACGACTCCCGACATCAGACGCCATCGCCTCAGACGTCTCATTGAGAACAAGGATATTGTCACCATCAGCGAAGCGCACAACGGCTTATCTGGGCTCATCGTCGAGAATACCTTTATCATGGAAGAGGGGAAGAAAAAGGAATTCGACGGAATATGGATTAGCTCATTGACACAAAACACTGCTAAGGCCAAGCCCGACATTGGCTACCTCGACACCACGACGCGCCTTGAGGTGCTCAACGATATTCTCGACGTGACGACCAAGCCCATTATCTATGATGGCGATAACGGGGGGCCTATCGAGCACTTTGTCTTCTCGGTGCGCACTCTGGAGCGTCTCGGTGTCTCCGCGATCATCATTGAGGATAAGATAGGTCTCAAGAAGAACTCTTTATTTGGCACCGAGGTCTTTCAGGAGCAGGATAGCATCGAGGAGTTTTCAGAAAAGATCAAAGCGGGCAAGGCCGCCTGCGTCACCGAGGACTTCATGATCATTGCACGCATTGAGAGCCTCATTCTTGAGCAGGGCATGGATGATGCCATGGCGCGCGCCGAGGCTTATCTCAACGCAGGCGCGGATGGCATCATGATTCACTCACGTAAGAAGTCATTTGATGAGGTGAAGGAGTTTTGCTCGCTCTACAACGCCCTTCCCAACAGAAAGCCTCTCATTGTCGTCCCCTCGTCCTATTCACATGTAACAGAGGAAGAACTAGCAGAGAATCAGGTGAATGTGGTCATCTACGCCAATCAGCTGCTCCGCGCTGCCTACCCCGCCATGGTGGAGACCGCCAAGATGATTTTGACGCATCATCGCGCGAGTGAAGCAGATGCATGCTGTATGAACATCAAAGAGGTACTCACGCTCATCCCCGGAGGTTGATATGAATGTCGCTGACTTCTTTTCTGTACTCAAGCAGCACGAGCTTGAGGCATTCTACGGTGTCCCCGATAGCTTGCTGAAGGACTTTTGCGCCTTTGTCACGGATCATACCGACAGCTCTCATCACATCATTAGTGCGAATGAGGGCAATGCGATCGCGATGGCTTGTGGCTATTATCTAGCCACGGCGCGCCCCGCCGTGGTCTATATGCAAAACTCCGGCTTGGGCAACTGCGTAAACCCCCTTCTCTCCTTGGCTGACGATGAGGTGTATAATATCCCCCTGCTCATGCTCATCGGACTACGCGGTGAGCCTGGTGTCAAAGACGAGCCCCAGCATGTCAAGCAAGGCAAGGTGACCGCAACGCTGCTTGAGAGCATGGGGATCAAGTATAGTAGCCTTCCGAAAAATCTCGCCGACGCAAGCAAACTCATCGAGGAGGCTGCCCATTATATGGCGGAGACTCAAAAGCCTTATGCCATTCTCGTCTCCAAGGGGAGCTTTGAGAGCTATCAGCTACAGACACAGCGCGCCGCCTGCTCGGACTTTTCACGCGAAGAGGCAATCGCCACTGTGGCAAGTCAGCTGGAGCACTCCGATCTGATCGTTGCTACCACGGGACATATTTCTCGCGAACTTTACGAATACAGAGAACAGCAGCAGCAGTCGCATCAAACAGATTTCTTATCTGTAGGCGCTATGGGGCACGCTTCATCACTCGCTCTCGCCATCGCTATTGAGAAGCCGCAGAGCAAGGTCTTTTGCTTTGACGGGGATGGCGCCTGCCTGATGCACATGGGAGCACTCCCCATTATAGCGAGCCAGTGCCTGCCCAATTTCAAGCATATTCTCTTTAATAATGAGGCGCATGACTCCGTGGGAGGTCAGCCGACATGCACGCAGAGCACCGACTTCAAATCAGTCGCGCTTTCATGCGGCTATAAGCAGGCATGGTCGGTTGACAACAAAGAAGATTTGATGGCAATACTCGCCGATTTCCTCAAGGCCGCGAATCATGTTTTTCTTGAAATCAAGGTCAAATGCGGAGCTCGCAAGGATCTGGGACGTCCGAAAGAAAGTCCTATTGAAAATAAAATCATTTTGATGAACTTATTGCAACAGTTATGAATCAACAGGAGTTTTATCACACGCAGGCCCTCAAAGACATCTTAGAGCAGCACCATACCCACAAAGCACTGATATTTACAGGTAAACGCACCTTTTCACTCTATAAAGAGCTGCTCTTACCCCATATCACGTGCGAGTATGATGTCGTTGATGATTTCGAAACAAATCCGAAAAAGCATCAAGCAGACGAGGTTATAGAGAAGTATGATCACAACAACTATCAAATCATTATCGCTTTCGGCGGTGGTAGTCCTATAGACTTTGCAAAGCTTTACAAGCATTTCTCGGGCTGCGCACTCCCCCTCGTCGCCATCCCTACGACAGCAGGCACAGGCAGCGAGGCGACACAGTTCGCGGTCTACTATGAGGACGGAGAAAAACAGTCGCTCGACCAGCCATCCGTCCTGCCCGAATACGCCATCGTTGATTACAGACTCTTGCTCAAAGCCCCCCAGTATCTCAAGGCATGCAGTGCCATCGACGCCTACTGCCAAGCCCTAGAGAGCTACTGGGCCATACAGGCAAGCGAAGAGAGCAGGGAGTATGCAAAGCAGGCTATGCTACTCGCCAAGGATTGCCTAGAGGGCTTTGTGACAACACAGAGCGAGGATGCAGCCAAGGCTATGGCTATGGCGTCCAACCTCGCAGGTAAGGCTATCAACATCTCGCGCACGACAGCCGCGCATGCGCTCTCCTACAAAATCACCTCCCTTTACGGACTACCCCACGGCCACGCGGTCGCCTTGTCCATGGCAGACCTCTTTGAGGCAAATCTGGCCTGCGACCAAGAGAGCTGCCAAGATCCCCGCGGAGTAGCATACGTCACGTCAAGCCTCGAGGGGATCTTGACCATGCTTTCCACTACAGATTTCAGAGCTTACTGGACTGATCTGCTCAAGGGTATAGGATTATCCACTAGCTTTACAGAGCTTGGGATCTCAGACAAGCAGGCCCTCATTGATGGGGTTAACAAAGACCGATTGAAGAATAACCCAAAA
>CAYJOV010000192.1:0-3379 GCA_964371905.1 uncultured Akkermansia sp.
TAGGAGAGGAGGTCTAAAATCTCAGTTCAGACCACCTCTAGATAGATTTATTACTTTGGCAGTGGTTAATGAAGGAACTGCGGCTTACGTACTTGATTATGTAGAGTCCATCAAGTCGCAATCCGGCATAATCGCTTCGCGTCGCTACGCTAGCTCGCTTTTATACGGATTGCTCCTTGACAGACTCTACATAATCAAGTTAAGGGCATGTACTTCCTTTTGTTGAATGAAAAATATGATTTTTCACCCAACAAAAAGAAGCTCTGATATTCAAATATGCCCATTTGTGCAAATCCTGCAATTTGTTACATTGACTATCGCCAAAGTAATAAAGAGATGAATTACTTCTCTTGATAAATAAGCTTGTAACGCTTATCGGTCTGAATGGGGATGGCGTAGACCTCGGAGGTCTTGTTCCAAGGAAGCCCCGCGATGGAGAACTGCGGACGGTCGAAGTAGCCGACAACCTCGCCGTCGGTCTTCACGCAGAAGGCGGCGGCGTTCTCGCCCTTGCTCACCTTGATGAGCTCGCCTTGCTTGGTCGCGCTCACGTCGAGGGGGAGTTGGGCGTTTTCCTTGTACTTTGTCCAGTAGCCGTTGAGCTCGCTACCCTTCATGGTCTTGCCCCAGAGGTTCACGGTCTTGCCGTGCTGGTGCATGAAGGCGATGCGGTACTTGGGCTTCGGGTAGTTCTTTGCCTTCACATAGGCCTTGGCGGCATCGGCCATCTTTTTCGTGAGCTTGTAGTGGTAGTCACCGTATTGGTGCTTCTTCACATCGATGGGGACGAACCAGTTGAAGATCTCAAAGTCCTCGGTGAAGTCGGTCTTGGCTTCCTCACAGATACGAATGTACCAATCGAGATGCACGCGCGCGGGGTCGGACCAGGCGACTTCGTTGACGGGCTTCTTGCGCAGCGACTCGAAGAGATCGGGGTAGAAGCTCGGGTTGATCCCCAGCTTGTGGAAGTAGAGGTAGAAGGAGTACTGGGCAAAGCCCCACTGCGCCCAGCCGTTCATGTCGTGGAAGGGCACGCCCTTGACGCCTTGCTCAAGCAGGTACTTGCAGGGGTTCTCCATGTCGGTGGCGGTGGGGTTCTTGTCGGGGGAGTAGAGCACCTTGTCGAGAATGAGCTGGGCAAAGAAGTTGTTCGAGCTCTCCGTCATGCTCGGCCAGTTGAAGGCGGCCTGATTGCTGTGGCCGACCTCATGGCCAAAGCCCCATGCGCGCTTGCCCTGCATGATGCCGGGGGCGACGAGCTCGTTTTTCAGATTGTGCCCATCAGTTCCATTGCTATAGCCGCAGCCATACTCGGTGGAGAACATGTGTGCGCCGCCCTCGGTGGAGAAGCCGAGCATGCGGTTGTTGATGGGGTCTTTGTACTTGTAGAATCCCATGATGTCCCACATGGCGTGCACGCAGTCGTCCCAGAACTTCACGGAGACGGTGATGTTGTCGGGGCTGTACTTTTGCAGGTACTTGGTGGTGAGGATCATCATGGCGTGCTTGCCCACGATGTCAAAGGTGGGGGCGCTAGCCTTGGCGATGAGGCGCTTCCAGTCAGCGTCGTCGTGCTTGGCGATGTCAAAGTAGCCGTTCACCGTGCCGCTGCCCTCGGGGATGTGGATGCTGATGGGCTTGTGCGTCTTGGTCATGTCGGCATGGTAGCCGATGTAGAGCAGGCCGTCGCGTGTGATGCGTACCTTGTTGATGCCCTCGACGAGGGGATAGTTACTCTGATGCAGGCTGAGGGGCTGCGCGCTGATGAGATCGACGATGCCTCCATGGGTGGGGCCAACAAAGACGTAAATGTCCTCGCCCTCCTTGGCGTAGATGCCTGTCGGGTTGTCAAAGGGGTTGAGGGCTTTGATCTGCTGGAGATCGCGTGCGAGCTCGGGCTGGGAGAAGGCCTTGTAGCTGCCGATGCGGAATTCTCCGCCTTCATAGACACCCTTCTGCATCTTGGTGGCGATGTCGCGCAGCAGCTGGGGGAGAGCGGCGATGTCGGCGGCAGTCGCGCCCGCGCGTAGCTTCGTGCAGCTCAGATCGGTGAATACCTTGGTGATAAGGGCTTGCTGAGGAGTCTTGCCCTGCTGGTAAAACTCGACTTCACGCACGGAGAAGGAGAAGTTCTTCTTGTCCTTGACAGTCATGCGTACGGCTTGGACATCCTTGACGCTCTTGGGGAAGCGCAGGGCACGCGACGCGCCGAGGGTGAAGGTGCGGGGCTTGAGCCACTTGTCTTTCTTTTTGAGCTCCAGGGTGACGGTGCTAAAGCTCGCACCGGCGAAGGTGATGCCGTCGAGTGTCACGGGCTTTTCAAAGAGGAACTCGCCCTCGACGCGCGAGGTGGAGGGGATGTGCCAGTTCGCCGACTCGAAGGAGCGGTCGATGGCCTGCTTTACCGTATGGGCTCCACTGTAGGCGGACTGGGGGGAGGTCGCGCGTGTGGGGATGTGGATGACGGGCGTTGCTGGCTGGAGCGTGGCATGGCTGAGCGGGATGAGTCCCAGCCCCATGAGGAGGAGTGCTGCTTTTGTTGTCATAACGTACATTCTCGGCATTAATACCTATTACGAAGCCATTACTATATCAAATCGTATAGAGGAAGGTCAACCCTAAAACGCACTACTCTCTGCTGACTCTCTTTGCTTGACAATTCAAGGGATTTGTGATAGGGATTTTACTCTGTACACCTCTTTAGATTCATGATGAAATACATTTCTTTATTCAGTGCATTACTCCTCGCTAGCTGTAGCAGCAGTGCTCCCAGCAAGACATCCGGCAGTCTCGACTCTGGCAAGACGATGACGGGTATTCTCTACCGCGTCTATGATACAGAGCTCACGGCCTCGCAGCAGCAATGGGAGAAGGCTATCGCCAAGAGGGCCTTTGAGCCTCCTTTCTGGAATGAAAAGCGCACTCAGGCCGTCGCCTACATGCGTCTGCGCGATAGCCCCACGCAGGTGACTCACCAATTCTACTACTACCGCCCGAACAAGGAGGGCTGGATGGAGCTCTACGGGGTGCGTGAGATGACGTCAGATATGTACTCGATGGTCAGCAATATCACGATCGGTGATGACTCCTACCTCATCTCGTTCTGGGAGGATGCCAGCGGGGGCTCTAGCTCTGTCACCTTCACTTTCCCCTTGGAGAATGCGCATAGCGTCGTCGAGATGATGAAGGGCAAGTCTTCTAAGGAGTCGAGCCGTGCCTTTGATGTGAAAAAAATACGATTCCCTCATCTGGCTATGCCTAAGCCCTGATCTGCGTGGTAGTAGGCTCTCCCGATGAGCCGTGTGGCTGGGTTAATGGGAGGAACCGCGGCTTGCGTACTTGATTAACTAGAGCCCGTAAAGTCGCAATCTGGCATAAA
>CAYJOV010000193.1:0-3266 GCA_964371905.1 uncultured Akkermansia sp.
GAATGCTAGGGTCGCTCTTTTGAGCGTCGCAAGACTGCCTCCTAGGGCTCTCGTGAGACACTTGCAAATTTTAAAAGCGGTGACACATCAAGGCATGTCACCGCTTTTGCTATTTAGAATAGCGGTGGTACGTCAAGACATGCCACTTATTGCGCTTCATTACGCAGACTACATTCATATCGTAGATCTTGCCATCTTCTGCAAAGAAATGAGTAAAGTGCAGTCTGTTTTCACCTCTAACTTTCCTCATGGACGGGCGTCCATCTTTAATTGCTGAAATAACATAAGGCAGGTCAGAAATCCTCAGAGACCTATCCTTGTCGTTTGCTCGGAAGTGGTCACCTAGCACGGAATCAACCTCTACGTCTACCCCTGCTTTTGATTTGATCTTTTGCCGCCTTGGCCATTTATAGAGGCTCTTCTTTTTCTCCTCCTTGTCACGCTGGGTCTTGCTGGGATTATCGGGGCACTCTTCCCATGTCTCCGCTTTGCATAGGCCGTGTCCGTGACGCGCTGAGTGGGAGCGCGGGCTTGTGCATCGTGAGGATCGTGGTGCTGCCTTTGCCTCGACCTCTTCGATGTCGTCTTCTCGTGCAGCAAGTATAGCTGTGAGCTCTTGCTCGATGCCACCATTAATAATAGCGTCGTCGTCGAAGGCGAGAGCTTCGAGCACGCGCATGAGCTCGTCATCAGTCCACGGCTCATTGCGCTGGGCAATGAGTTTTTCTAGCTCCTCAATGGCTGGGGCTACAAAGGAGCGGTAGACATCGACACTGGCATCATCTGCCCCCTCTACGAGCTGCTCTAGCTGTGAGGGGGCGTGAGTTTTGGGCGACGAAGTGAGGCGGTGGCTTCATCGAAGCCCAGAGGCGCATTGAGGCTGCTGGGTGGGGTGAACAGATCATCACTCTCGGAAGGCATAGGCATGTCAAGGAAGTCATGGACGAATTGCTTTGTCATGGGGACTCCGAGATCGAGAAGCTTCTTGATGTAATCAACGCGCTCGACTGTGCCCTTCTCCTCGGGGAGCGTGAGGGTGGGTAGCTGGCCCCCGAAGTCGTGTCCGTAGTTCCACCTCACGATCGCGGGGATGAGCTGAGTGTTGACGATCTCCATCACAAAGCTTGCAGCGGCATTGATGAAGTCGGAGCGCACATCATTATGAACTGTGCCGAGAGCTTGGCTGCCTCTGTCTCCCTGATTACTCGTAAGCGTCTGCCCTAATATGAGCTCTGCGCATGCGTTGTCCGCAAGCTCCATCATGTCCTTTTGGGGCAAGGATGAGCCCTTGCTTGCACCTACAATTTCGACGCTGACATCATCGCCAGTGACGAGGAAGCCAGCGGCGAGCGACTCAGTCATGAATTGCTTCACTTTGTCGCGATTATCCGAATGAGCTTTGGCATGCTGAAAGGGAATCCCGAAGAGGCGGCAGTACTGCATGAACCATTTTAGACCGAAGGTAGCAGCACCATACCAGCCGATGAGGGCGCGTAGCTGAGCATTGAAGATCGGGTGGTCCACGCCATCCTTGAGCATGGCGATGATGAATTCATCCTTCGGGAATTCCACACCTCCAGCCTTCACAGATCCGCGCCCTGACATGTAGCCTTTGGGGTAGAAGAGCAGCTGGTCAGGCTCGGCCGCCATGGTGCTCCATCCGTAATATGAGGGCAGGACTGGGCGGTAGGCTACAGGCAACCATGCTTGCATTTCTTTGTTGTACTCGCGCTGTATCTGGTAGACAGCGAGCCCGCGCGCGATGGCGTGCGTGAGGCTGCCGATGAGCTCGAAGAAGGATAGCCTCCACTGCGCTTGCCCTGTGGTGTCACGTGTCCATAAGGCATCCTCGATGAGGTCGGCTAGGGCTTGGGCTTCGGGCGTGGGGTCTTCTCCACGCGCCGCCCATGGCACGATGTTGTAGCTGAGTGACTGGACGGCTGAGGCTTTCTCGCTGAGGCATTTCTTGAGTTTGGGCCAGCGGCTAACCATGGTGCGGTAAAGTCTCTCGATGTGCATCGTTTCACCTGAGGCGATAGAGTCGCGCAGGCTGGTTAAGGTCTGGGGTTCTAGGTCTTCGATGACCCAGTCATTAAACTTGGCCCATGCGTCGGGCTTGTAGTCGGCTGTCATGTTGTTTTTGTCTATACTGAGTAAATAAGGCTAAGGGCGCGGGCTACGTTCACGCCCTTCACAAAGGAGTTTTTCAGGGTGATGATGTAGCTATAACCACCCACTGTAAGAGAGAAAGGGGAAGTGCCGCTCACTTCGTCTCCGATCGCTTCGATCTGGTCCCGCTGCTGGGTGATGAGCGCACGCGCTGCATCTTCGCTGATCGCGCCAGCTGGCTTGTACGCGCTCGAGGTGCGCCCGTAGATAAACCTCTGTGCGGTAGTCGTTACATCATAATCGGTGATGTCGTACTCGGGAGTTGTCGTCTGCTGGTCTTCATCGTAGAGCCAAGGCGTGGGAGGATTCATGTAGCTTGTCGCGCCCTCGAAAAAATTCGCGTGTCTACAGGGAGCGGCGGCGCGTCTCTCACTGGGATATTAAGAGTGGGCACAAAGGCGTAATATCCTTTATGCTCAACAATAAAGACAGCATGATACACGCTCGGCGTATATTCAAAATTTGAATACTGAGGTGAGAGTGTGAAAAGCGGTTCCCAGACAAGGTCAATGAGCCATTTTCCTTCACGCTTGAGAAGCTTATCTACCTGATTGAATGGGCATATTGCGAAGCTCTGATCTATGGTGTTTTGCGTCTTCTGCAGGCGTGTCTCATCCGCCTCGATGAGCCAAGGAGCTAAGGGAGCATCGTCTCCATCAGTGATAATTACATCGCCCGCTCTCTGAGTGTCGAAGCTAGGAGGGCTTCCTTTCTTAGCGGTCAAAAATAACTGATTGCCTACGTTTTGAGCGTAGAGCGTCGAGCCGTCGAAGACAAGCACAGGTATCCAGTGCGGATCATCATCATCGGGCTGCTTGCTCTCATCGCCGTAAAACGGGGTCGTCTGAATAGGGGCAAGTGTCACCTTATCGGCTAGTTTTGTCTCATCGGCAGAGCCGCACACGGACACAGGGATCGCGTCCGAAAAGTCATCTTCGGGGGCTAAATTTTTGAAAGTCCAGTACCATTCGGCGGGTGACTCTGGCAAGGGGTCAATGTCGATCTCAGGCATTGCTTGCGGGCTGCTTAATGTTGATTTTGAGCTCGTACTTGCGAGTGCTCGTGTTAAATCTCTGGTACACCTGCCAGATCTGACC
>CAYJOV010000194.1:0-3197 GCA_964371905.1 uncultured Akkermansia sp.
ATTGAGGGAAGCCGCCCGCATTTTTAAGGTAGCTGCCCCACCCACAAAAGTAGCTTCCTATACCGCGCGGCAGGTGCTCATGGTAGGCGTTGAGGCTACTCAGGTAGTTGCGCGTGTAAATGTCATCATCATCTATCTTGGCAAAGAGGTCATAAGCACCTACATCCAGATCCCTAATAGTATCAAGAATATTGCTGAGTTGATTCTTGTTGGGGAAGTGGCGCAGCGTAAGCCGTCCTGCGCCTATGAAGTGCTGGAATTGTGGGACAAGCTGCTCTCGGAAGGCGATCTCACTCATGCCTTTCGCTGCTACAAAGAGGTGATAGGGGTGGGGGTAGTCCTGATCCATCATGCACCAGATTTGGCGTTGCAGCTCGCTGTACCTCTTGTAGGAGCTCAGCAGAAGCCCTATTTTGTAAGGCGCACTTTGTTCTCTGCGCTGGCATTGGACAAAGAGGTTTGCGGAGCAGGACAGCAGCTTGAGCTCTCCCTTGCCGTGGGCTGCCTCAAGTGTGACATCTATAGGGAGGCGGTATTGAGAAAAGAGCTCCGCCACTTTGGCACGACTTCGCGTAGGAATGATAAGGGCATGCGTGCCCCAGATATGAGGTGCGTTGATGTCCTGCTCAGGGTAAGACTCCATGGGGGAGAAGGCGATTTGACCTTCGGCAAAGTCGTGGATTTTGTCTTCTGTGCTGAAATCTACTGTGTGAAAGAGCCGAATCACATCTGCGTCGGGGTGTGCCATTAAGAGTTCTTGGATGAGGGGGCGCAGCGTGCTGGCGGCGATGCAAGGAGAAACATCACTTTCGCAGAAAATGATCTCATCATTCCCCGCATAGCGCGTGTCTGTGATCATGCGCATGAAGGAGGCTCGCAGTGATCGGACGTGTGCTCGCTCGGCTGATTCTGGTGCACGCCCGATGTAGGCAAAGGATTCATCATAGCGTGAATCTGCCAGCGAGCTCGTGTCTTGCGTGGAGGGGTAGAGCTCAAAGGAGTAGCCCGCCTCACGAATGAAGCGTGCGTTGGCGAGCACTTCGCCTGGGCTTATGAGGATGATGCAGTGCATAGGATCGTCTAATTGAGCTGTTTGAGATAATTGAGATCGATGATGTTATTTTTATAGCGGCAGATGGTTTTGAGGAAAGGCGCGAAGGGCACACGCACATCTTCTGTGTAGGGGTGATCATCGCTGGGGAGCAGGTAATTGGGCGCGACAATGAGGGGTGACTGGTCAAGGAGGTAGTGATTAAAATGACTTTCTTCATGCCAGCAAGCGATAAGACCATGCTCGGAGTCGGCCTCGACACTTTCCTTGATGGCGTAGGCCATGCGCATGAAGTCTCCTGTGCGTCCACCATTAAAGCCACCAGCAAGGTAGGCGTAGCCACTCCCTATGGGGATATAGGCGCGAGAGAGTGGGTTGCGCTCGTAGGTGTACTTTTCTGGGGGTAAAAAACAGAAAGCAAAATGTAAGGTAGCAACAAGCCCCTGACGCTCATCGGGGAATACCTCTTCTCCTATGGGGTTTGTAGGCAGGCAGTTTGCGTTGAAAAAATACAGAAAATCGCAATCTGCAAAATGCTCTTGATATTCAATGAAAGTATGGTAGCGATGCAGCAGCTCGTAAGGCCAGCGCAGAAAGGGCTTTTTGATGAGGGTGACATCATCCCCACCTTGCACGCACTCGCTGTCAGTAAAGACGTAGTAGTGAACATCGTGGTTGAGGAAGAGGTTCTTCTTTGCCGCCTGATAAAAGCTATCCCAGAACATGTCATATCTCCCCGTGCAGATGTAGAGAATGCCTACTTTTTGCCTGCGTGCGAGTGGTGGAGCTTGCCAGAGTTGGTAGTGATTATTTTGCACCTGCGTGTAGAGCTCCGCCGCCTCATTGGGGTACTTGAGCATGAGGGAGTCAGGGCTGTGGTAGAGGATGTCTGCCACGTGTTCATTTGTGTGCAAAGAATAGAGCTTGCGCCCACGAAGAAGGGCAGTTTCGCATCCTTCACTATGGCATAGCTCTATCTGCTGCTCATAGCTACTCCACCATGTGGGGGAGATATGCTGTGTGCTAAGAGCGGAGGGCAGGTAGAGGCGAAACTCGCCAGATTGGTATCCCTGCTCGCTGGGAGAAAGTATCTCAGCATCCCAATTGAACCATGCGAGAGTAAGACTGCCGTCCTCTCCTATGCTCCACTCGCCCATGCAACCTGCCTCTTTTCGCATAAAGATACCGTGGGGGTAAAAGAGTAGCTCATCTCGCCAATGTGGGTGACGAGCAAATAAAGTGAAGCTGGGCTTCTTATCTTGCAGTTCGTGCATCACGTGCATGTGGGTTGTTGATAGCCAGTGGGCGGTGATGATGCTATTGTGCGGGAAGGGGGCGGGATAATTGCCAAAACTGAGTCGATCTGAGACGTGGGCTACCTCACAGAGGCTCATAGCAAGCTCTCCGATGAGCACATCCTCTAATCCTGTGTGGGGGAGGGATGCTCTATGGGAAACAATGCGCTCTATCAGAGCGCGCAACATCATATAGCCTGCCCCGCCACTCGGTGAGCCTCGTGTCTCTAACCATGGATTGCCGATGAGGTCAGCGCCAATATTACAGAGCTCCAAGAGGCGTTCTTGGTGAACATAGGTGTCATCATCGCACTTGAAAAGCCAGTCGAAATGCAGATTCTCCAGCGCGTATTCAAAGAAAGCGAGTACTTTCTCAGGTAGAAAGTCATAGAGATCATTGGCGGCAAGTTGCACGCAGTCAGGCTCACGCAGCTCTCCGCCCTCGCCGACAAAGAAGCAGCTCTGTACCCCTGCCACCTGCTGACTCATCCATGTGCTGCGGACGCAGTCGCGGCGTTCTCTCGCCTTCACGCAGCTGCATACCCCTATGAGTATTTGGGTATCAGGACGTGAGGGGATGGAGCTAGAGAGAGCTGATTTGTAGGATTGAGACGTTTGCGCCAACGTATGGGGCATGAGCTCGCGCAGCGCGTGTCCCACGATGCTTTGGGGGTGAATGTGCCCTATCTCGTAGGGTTCCCTGCTAAAGAGCTCGTTCCAAACATGCACAGCCCAAGAATTCTTCAAGAGATCCGAATCAATGCTCACCTGTCCATCATAACAGTGTCGCCACACGGTGTAGTGGATGGGGTAGATGCTTTCAGCAGGAGCTGCCTGAGCATTTAATCCAA
>CAYJOV010000195.1:0-2969 GCA_964371905.1 uncultured Akkermansia sp.
CTCTGGTGAAATCGTCGAGGTCAACGAAGCCCTTGATGCCGACCCCGCCCTCGTCAACCGCGACGCGAATGGTGAAGGCTGGATCTGCAAGATCAAGCTCAGCGACACCAGCGAGCTCGAAGGCCTCATGGATGCCGACGAGTACACAGCCTTCTGCGAATAAATACTTTTACCCTAACGACCACGTTCAAGAGCGAACGTGGTCGTTTTCCTTTTCCCAAAATATATAATCTAACGAAATGAACGTACCCTTTATTGACCGACACATAGGACTGAGCAGCGACGAAGAGACCGAGATGCTCCAAGCCATCGGCTTTGAGAGCCTCGAAGAAATGACCAAGGCCATCGTGCCCAACGACATCATGTACCAAGACGAGCTCGCGCTCCCCGATGCCCTCGATGAGCAAGAAGCCCTCGCCTACCTCAAATCCATCCTCGCTGAAAACAAGCCCGCTACCAGTCTCATCGGTCAAGGATACTACGGCACCTACATGCCCTGCGTCATCCAGCGCAATATCTTGGAAAATCCCTCATGGTACACAGCCTACACCCCTTATCAGCCAGAAATCGCTCAGGGGCGTCTAGAAATGCTCATGAACTACCAGACCATGATCTGTGGACTCACAGGCCTCCCCATCGCCAACGCCTCCCTGCTCGACGAAGGCACCGCCGCCGCCGAAGCCCTCATGGTCAGCCGCGCCAACAAGCCCAAGGGCGACTGCTTCTTCGTTGACGCGAACTGCTTCCCCCAGACCATCGACGTGCTCCGCACACGCTGCGAAACCATAGGCAAGCGCCTCATCGTTGGCGACTGGAAGAGCTTTGAGCCCGCCACCGAGCCCGGACTCACCGGCGTACTCGTCCAATACCCTGACAAAACAGGCGAAATCAACGACTACAGTGAATTCTTCGCCCAGTGCCACGCCATCAAAGCCCTCTGCACCGTCGCCGCCGACCTCCTCGCCCTCACCCTCCTCAAAGAGCCAGCCGCCTTCGGAGCCGACATCTGCGTAGGCACCACCCAACGCTTTGGCATGCCCATGGGCTACGGCGGTCCCGCCGCAGGCTACATGGCGAGCACCGACGCGCTCAAGCGCAAACTCCCCGGTCGCTTCGTTGGGCTCTCCCTTGATGCCGAAGGCAAGCCCGCCTACCGCCTCGCCCTCCAAGCCCGCGAGCAGCACATCCGTCGCGAAAAAGCCACGTCCAACATCTGCACATCCTCCGTACTAGCAGCCATCACAGCCACCTTCTACGCCATGTACCAAGGCCCCGAAGGCCTACGTGAAGAAGCCACCGACATCCACGCACACGCCGCCCTGCTCGCCCAGTCCATCGAGGCCAGCAGTAGCCTTGAGCTCGTCACGCAAAACTACTTTGACACCCTGCTCATCTCCTGCCCAGGACGCGCTGATGAGCTCGTCGCCTCTGCACTCAAAGCAGGCTACAACATCTACCGAGCCTCCGCCGACAGTATCTCACTCTCACTGGATGTCAACACCACACTAGACGACCTTGAAAAACTCGCCGCCGCCCTCGGCATCGAGCTCACCAACGAAGTCAGCGTCCCCTCATGGAGCGAAAAGTTTGATCGCACGAGCAGCTTCTGCGAAGAGCAATGCTTCACCAGCTTCCACACCGAGACAGAAATGATGCGCTACATGCGCCGTTTGGAAAGCAAAGACCTCGCGCTCAACGAAGCCATGATCCCTTTGGGCTCCTGCACCATGAAGACCAACAGTGCCGCCATCATGACACCCTTCACCTGGCCCGAGATCGGATCACTCCACCCCCTCGCCCCACAAGACCAATGCCAAGGCATGCGCACCATGCTCAAGCAGCTCGAAGACTGGCTCGCCGTCGTCACCGGCTTTAGCGGCTGCTCACTGCAAGGCAACTCCGGCGCGGCTGGTGAATACGCCGCCCTGCTCACCATCCACCGCTACCAAGTAGCCCAAGGACAAGGCCACCGCAACGTCTGCCTCATCCCCAACTCCGCGCATGGCACCAACCCCGCCTCCGCCGCCATGACTGGCTGGAAGATCGTCCCCGTCCAATGCGACGAGCGCGGCAACATCGACATGGACGACCTCAAGGTACAAGCCGAGAAGCACCGCGACGACCTCGCTGCCATCATGGTCACCTACCCCTCCACCCATGGCGTTTACGAAGACCGTATCAACGAACTCTGCGACATCATTCACGCCAACGGCGGGCAAGTCTTCATGGACGGGGCGAATATGAACGGCCAATGCGCCGTCACCAGCCCCGGTCTCATCGGAGCCGACGTCTGCCATCTGAACCTCCACAAGACCTTCGCCATGCCCCACGGCGGCGGTGGACCAGGAGTTGGTCCCATCTGCTGCGCTGCTCACCTCACCCCCTACCTCCCAGGCCACGTCATCGAAGGCGACGAGCAAAGCAACAGTGCCGTCTCCTCCGCGGAATACGGCTCAGCCTCGCTCAACGTCATCACGTGGATGTACCTCGCCATGATGGGATCTAGCGGACTACGCCTCGCCACCCAGCTCTCCATGCTCAGCGCCAACTATGTCGCCAAAAAGCTTGAGAACTGCTTCCCCGTCCTCTACTCGGGCCACGACGGACTCGTCGCCCATGAATGCATCCTCAATACTAAGCCCATGCTCCAAGCGAGCGGACTCAACATCAACGATGTGGCCAAGCGTCTCATGGACTACGGCTTCCACGCCCCCACGATGAGCTTCCCCGTTGTAGACACCCTCATGGTAGAGCCTACAGAATCCGAGAGCAAAGCCGAGCTCGACCGCTTCATTGAAGCCATGACCAAGATACATGCTGAAATGCAAGCCGTCGCCAGCGGAGCAGTACCTGCCGACGACAACGTCCTTGTGAACTCCCCCCACACAGCCGCCATCGTCACCGCCGACGAATGGACACACCCCTACAGCCGCAGTGAAGCCGCCTACCCAGGCACAGGACAGCGCCAG
>CAYJOV010000195.1:2979-3173 GCA_964371905.1 uncultured Akkermansia sp.
TACGGCGACCGAAACTTCTGCTGCAGCTGCGACACCCTAGCCACAGCATCAAAGGACTGCTAAGCCTCATCTAAGCCTGATTCCTCATACGCACATAAGCAAAACCGCCCTACGCCGCAAACAAGACGTAGGGCGGTTTTATCGTTCAACATGGCAATAGAGAACATACAAAAACAAGAAAAATGAAAAAAGAT
>CAYJOV010000196.1:0-3166 GCA_964371905.1 uncultured Akkermansia sp.
CGAGGAATTCATGCTCGCGGCCAACGAAGCCGTTGCACGCCGCATCCGCGAATCCCTCATCCCCACCACCTATCGCGTCCACGAGCCCCCCATGCCCATCAAGCTCCAAGAGCTCTCCCAGCTCCTCAAGCAATACGGTATCAGCTGCTCTTACACGCCCTCGCACGCCGAGCTCAATGAGGTGCTGGAGCAGATCAAGAAAAGCCCCGATGAGATGATGCTCAAGCAGGCACTGCTGCGCTCCATGATGCGCGCCCGCTACAGCGTCAAGCCCCTCGGGCACTTCGGACTGGCGAAGGGGGACTACTGCCACTTCACCAGCCCCATACGTCGCTACGCCGATCTCATCGTGCATCGCAGCCTGCGCCGCCTCTGTCAGGTAGGCTACCCCGCACTGCCCAGCGCGCATCAGATGCAGAGCATAGCCGACCACATCTCTGAGACCGAGCGTCTCTCCGCCAGTGCAGAAAACGAAGCCCGTAAGGCGAAGCTCTACGACTACCTCGCCAGCCAAGCCGAGCAGGACAATCCCCGCGTCTGGACGGCTCTTGTCGAGCAAGTCTGGGAGATGGGGCTACTCCTCCGCGTCCCCGATCTCCAGCTCCAAGGCCTACTGCCTGCCCGCGACCTCCCGCGCACGACACGCTGGTACTACGAGCGCAGCAAGCAATCATGGACAGGCATGGACGGCCGCCACTACCGAGTCGGCGATCAGCTCGAGGTCATCCCCAAGTCCGTGGACATCGCCCAAGGGCTCATCGACTTCACCTTCTCTGCGCAGCGCAGTTAATCACATCTCCTCATCCTCCTCGACAAGAGGAGGATAGGTCTCGTCATAAATATCCTGCAAACAACGCCCCTCAAAGCTCCAGTACGGGGTGGGCTGCAAACTATACGCTAATCCCTTGATCTCTGTGGTCACGGCAGTCAGCGAGCCTATCTGCCCCTTGTAGCTGACCTTGCGCCCCGAGACCACCTCCACGCAGATGCTAGGATCGGGGATATAGCAGAGCTGCGCTCCAATCGGAATGCCCATTTCCTGATAATGAAGAGGCTTGCGCTTCACGACTCTCGCCTTTTGCAGGGCGATCTTGTCATCCTCATTCAAGGTCTGCTCAATCTGCTCGCTCAATTCCTGCGTCGCCTCAACCTTATTGTCAAAGAGCTCCAGTATAGCGATGACTTGTGAAGCCTTGATCTCAAAGAACTCACGCTGCGTGTTGACACGCTGAGGCGCGAAGGCGCGATGAAGAGCCGTCTCGATCTTGGCACAATCCGCGAGCGACACCATACAAGCATACTCCACATCAAAAGCGACAGGCACCCCCGTGCTATAAAGCTCCCTTGCACGCGCATTCACATCCCCCCTCGTCGTCATGCCTATCTTGACAATACCTGGCATGTAGCGATTGCTCAAGACATAGACATAGCCCTTGTTGTTATCATATTGCGGTATCATTGTATTTATTTCTTAAGTTAGGATTTCTTTGAGATAGATATCGAGATCATTGATACCTAATACTTGAGTGTGGTTGAAAAAGTAGTTTCTTTGCTTTGGTTTTGATTTTCCTTCTTTGTTGGCGAATTTTTTCAAATAATGATCGTGTACATCTGAGCTTCTGTCTGTGACAGCGATAAAATAGAGATCGAGATTAGAGATATCTAGACCGCTAGCATAGCGTGGTAGAATCTCCTTTTCTAGAATGTTATAAGTCTCAAGCAATTTGAGCTTGATCGAATCTTCTAATTGTTTCTTTTCAAGTTCGCGCTTCTTAAAAAACAGCTCGCGGTATTTTGATCTGATCTCTTAAACTGTAAAAATTGCTTTCTTGCATTTCTCACAGTAAATATCGCACTGATTGCAGCTAGAGTGTACATGCGTTCTGTTCTCACGACAACGGTCACAGAAGAGATCATTATCTTTCCATGTGGCTTTGCTGACCTTATCAAAAAAACCCGCTTTAAATTCGATAAAAATGACTAGATTATCCCTTATGATGAGACAGTCTGCTGATTTGGGTAAGTCATGTTTAGAGGTATTTTTAAATAAAAAATCGCGCGTGAGTATATCAAAGTCATAGCCCTCAAAGCGGCTTGAACCCAAGAGTTTTACTTTTTTATCGTTTTTGGAGCACTCGGAGATGTTGACTTCTCTGACTCCTTCTCTTTGGAGATGCTGTCTGAAGTTGTCCCAGTTAGACATGTTTGCTTCGCTTGGCTTTTACTTTAAGATAGGGCTGGAGCAGCTGTTCGTAGAGCTTCTCCATATCTTCGTTATAATCAGTATAGCTGGTGATACCTTCGGGAGAAGTCTCTGTTTGATAAAAGTTACACAGATCTTCAATTTCATACTCTCTCATATAGGCGTCAATAGCCAATAAGAAATTAGGACTATGCGTGGTGAGTAGTATCTTGACGCCGAGCGCTTTGACCAACATGACGATGAGCTTGGCAAACTCATTTTGCCAAGATGGGTGCAAATGGGCTTCAGGCTCATCGAGGATCAGAAGAGTCGATGAGTTAATCTTACCCGCGGTTAAGAATATTTTTAATAGAGCAAACATCTTCGAGCCTGTCGCCAAATTGCGCACATTGAGATCAACGGCATGATCTGAGTAGCGCAATTCTGTATTAGCTAGGCTGAAATTCCCTGGGATAATGGAGCTGAAGCTCTCTTGGAGGAATTCTAAGGATTTTTCCAATTCTATTTTCTTGGCAATCGTACTGGTATCTTCTTGAGAGAAGATGTCGATCATGGTATTGGTGATGCTGTCTCTGTGGCTTTGACGCTTGATATTGGGGAGTGTTGAAGCAAGTCTCTTGGCATCGCGAATCGTTTCATTAATAGCACCTTGAACTTCATCAATGATGTAAGCATCATCTATTAAATAAACCTTATCAAACGAGTGGATGTAAAACCTAAAATCATTATTGTGACTGACTTTGTTCTCTAGTATTGTAAGATTTAGAGTTTCTAGATCACCATATTCTATAGAAATGTATGATTCTTTTTTCTCAAGTGATTGATGATGGAGTTCATTGTTGAACTCTTGTCTGAAAATGTCTTCTACATACTTGTTGAAAAACTCATGACTATCGCTTGCATTGTAAAAAAAATCATGCCCATTGCTTAGATTGTAGAATTGCTCTTCAATAGCATCATACG
>CAYJOV010000197.1:0-3092 GCA_964371905.1 uncultured Akkermansia sp.
ATTTATATGGATTGCTCCTTGACAGCCACGGCTTCTTCAGGTCGAAAGCAGGTACCTACTTTGTTGAATGAAAAATGAGATTTTTCACCCAACAAAGTAAGATTGCCTTGGTATGAAGCGACTGTGATCATGATACGATTCTGACGGAGTGCCTTATAACTAGTCATTCCTTTTTGGGAGTCTTTGGGGCAGATGTGTTACGAGGCGGACTTGCCTAGTGTCTCGATATGCGTACGGGATACCCAGCCGCGTACACCGTTCATGCACTCGATGTAGTCCCAGCTGGGGCGTGAGGCGAGGATGCGTACGGGGGTGGAGGGGGTGAGTTTGATGACGCTGCTTCCCTTGTCATCAGCGGAGCTGCGTGCCTCGGTGGGGCTGATGACGTAGGCGATCTGGCTGGGGCTTAGCGTGCTGATGTGCGGGGTCTCCAGCGTCATGTAGTAGAGTCCATTCACCGCGCAGAGGAGGCTGCAGAGCGCACTGAGGGCGGTGAGTGTCTTGAGTAATCTAGACAGAGCCGAGGTGGCGTAGAGTAGCAGAATGCAGGTGAGAAGGGTGGCTACGGAGATCGCGCTGATGAGGAGCAGCTGGTCGGCGTCAAGGTAGGTGAAGATGTCGGCTTGCGTGCTGCTGGGGGCGAGGATGGCTCCCTGCTTGCGCTGGATGAAGGCGAGATTCGCCTCGGCTTCTTTGAGTGAGGGGTTGTGCTCCAAGGCGCGCGCGTAGGCGAGGGCGGCTTGTCCTTCTTGGTTGAGGCGGTAGTAGCTATTGCCGAGATGGTAGTAGAGACGCGCAGGGCTGGTTGTGCCTTGATCTTGGGTGGCGAGGCTGTCGAGGCCTTGCTGGAAGGCGTCGCGTGCCGCGCTGTATTGACCCTTCTCATAGAGGCTGCTGCCCTCCTTGTCCCATGTGCTGGGGCTGCTCTGAGCCTGAAGCTGCTGCGCGCCTATGAATACGAGGAGGAGAGCGAGCAGGGGGAGGGCTTTCTTGCTGAGTCTCTGGACGCCTTGGCGGAGCTGCGCGAGGATGCTCTTGCGCTCGGCGGGGCTGAGCTCGCTGTCGGCGTCGCGGCGGAAGGCTTCTGTATCGCGGCGGCGTATGAGCTCATCGAGCTCGGCTGTGCGAGCCTCGGCAAGGTACCTCTCGACGAATGCCGCGCTCTGGCGCAGGAAGGCGAGCGGCTCCTTGATGGATTGCAGCTGGCGTAGCTCGCGCTCCAAGGCGCGCTGGCTGCTGCTCTTGGCTCGCTGCTTTCTCAGAGCGCGTAGGAGCAGGTAGAGGCCTATGAGGAGGCTGGGGATGAAGAAGAGGAGGTAGGAGAGGGGCTTGAGCGTCCAGCGCTGCGCGTCTATCTCCTCAGGCAGTAGGCTGTAGATGTCGCTGAGCTCGGCGATGGGGACGGTGCCTGCGGGGGGCGGTGTACTTGCGGCACTGCCGCTGTGCAGCTGGCTGACGCCGGTAGCGTCGCTCTGCTCCCAAGGCAGGACGATGGGCTTGCTCTGGGCTGTCTCGTATTGCTGGCTCTCGGGGTTGAAGAAGCTCAGGCGGAAGGCGGGGATGGCGGATTGCTCGCTGGTGGGGCGTATCAGCTGGTGAAAGACGATGGCCGTGGGGAGGCCGTTCACGTCGGTCTCGACTTTCTTGCTGGCCGGCACGAGCTTCCAGCCGTCTTCGTCAGCGAGGCGGGGGCAGATCACATCATCGAGTGAGCCTGTGCTGGTGACGCGTAGGGTGATGTCGATGGCTTCATTCATCGCGAGTTTTTTTGCCTCGGTGCTGACGCTGATCTCGTAGTCGCCCACGAGCTTGTCAAAGTGGGCGGGTGCTCCGGGAGGCAGCGGGAGGGCGGGAATTTTGAGGGTGGGTAGCAGGATTTCTTCATGCTCGGCGAACATGAGGTTCACCTGACGGGAGACGATGCATTTGCCGCTCGCCTCATTTTGCCCTTCGCGGTAGGGGACGATGGTGGTGATGAGGTCGTAGTTCCTCCAGAGCTGACGGCGTGCAGGTACCATGCTGTTGCCCAAGATTCCCTGATGGATGTTGTAGAGCAGTCCTTGGGTGCTGAGCTGGAAGGGGAAGATTTTTAGCCCCGAGGTGGTGAAGGTGGGCAGCTTGGCCAGTGCGGTAGCTTGGGGGAGCAGGATCTTGACGCGAGCGGTGATGCTTTCATTCACATAGGGGTCTTGCTTGCTCATATCCCAGAGTACGCCGTAGGGGATGGGATTGTTGAACCACTGAATCTCGCTGGTGGAGTGTACCTTGAGATCAGGAACGGGGACTTTCACATCCTTGCCCGACTGGCTGTAGCGCAGCGAGAGATCCTTGATGCGTACCTTGCCTGCGGCATCGGGGGTGATGAGCAGGGGGAGGAGGGTGACGGGCTCGCCAAAGGTGCCGTTTTGCTTGGTGAGTCGGCGGTAGGGCAGGATCTGCACGGAGGCATTTTGGACGCGGGGACGCTCGATGATTTCGAACTCGTTGTTCTGGCTGGCTTCGTTGACGACAAAGAGTAGCACGCGCTCTCCGGGGAGGGCGATGTCGGTGGACCAGAAGGCGTGGATGTCGTTGGCTCGGAGCTGCTGGGTGCTGCCTAGCAGGAAGAGGAGGCTCAGGATGAGGAGGGTTTTGAGGGGGTGCATCAGGTGAATCTGGGGTGGGGGATTAATAGTCTTTATCGGGGCGTTGGCCGCGTGATACGTTGCGTATCGGAGCGTCGGTTTCCTCATCGAGGTGCATTTGGAGGATGGCGCGGGCGCGCTGGGCTTTTTTCTCCTCCTCGCTGAGCTCGGCTGGGGCGGCTTGTTGTTCTTTCTGCTCTGGTTGCTGTTGTTCTTGATCCTTGTCTTGCTGATCTTGGCCTTTGTCTTGCTGATCTTGCTGGTCTTGTTGATCCTGACCTTTGTCTTGCTGATCTTGCTGGTCTTGTTGATCTTGCTGATCCTGACCTTTGTCTTGCTGATCTTGCTGGTCTTGTTGATCCTGACCTTTGTCTTGCTGATCTTGCTGGTCTTGTTGATCTTGCTGATCCTGACCTTTGTCTTGCTGATCTTGCTGGTCTTGTTGATCCTGACCTTTGTCTTGCTGAT
>CAYJOV010000198.1:0-3032 GCA_964371905.1 uncultured Akkermansia sp.
ACCTCACCATGTCCACCAGCACGCAGAGCCCCATCTGCTGGATCTACTCACGCGGGCATGACATCCTCCTAGGCACAGAAGATGGAGAATGGATCATCACCGCCTCCAATACCGCCACCCTCACTCCCAGCTCCGCCCGCATCGACAACCAAGGACGCGCAGGCTCAGCCCACATCCCCGCCGTCCTCGCCTCCGATCGCGTCATCTACGTCGAGCGCGGAGAAGGACGCATCTACCAATACGGCTACAACTACGACAGCAACTCCTATCAATCAGTCGATCTCACCATCTACGCCGACCACATCACCAGCGCAGGAGGCGGCATCATCAGCGGCACAATCACGCGCAAGCCCTACACCAAGCTCATCTACCTCCTTCGCGACGGCACACTCGCCCTCATGACCTTCAACGCCCTGCACAACATCAACGGCTGGCACAGATACCAAACCACAGGACAAATCGAAAGCATCTGCGCCCTCCCAGCGGGCAATGCCGACGACAAGCTCTTCTTCATCACCCGACGTGGTACAGAACGCTGGCTCGAGCTCATCGACAGCGAGAGCCCCTACACCGACAGCGACAGCCTCGACTACACCTCCACCATGGAGACCACCGTCTTCTCCTCCATGGAGCGCAACGACATCAAAGTACCCAATGCAGGCATGCAATTCTACTTTGCCACTGCCACCCCCGCCGAAAGCGTCACCGTCACTATAGACGGCACATACTACGCCCCCATCGACCGAGTAGGCACACTCCCCACAGGCTGGAACGACCTCATCGCCCACTCCGCATGGCGCGATCAACCCATGATAGGAATCCGCATCACAGGCGACACCCCCTGCACCATCCTCTCCTTGCAGGTTTAATTTTTTTAGGGCTAAAAGTACACCAATATACTGACGTTTGAGCTCATATATCGCTTATTCACAAAAAATAAAGCATTGACTATATAGAGCTAAGCATATAACATTAATCCATGAAAAATATTTTCATAGACAAAAACATAAAGAGACTTTTTCTCCAAGGACACAATGCTCAGAGGTATGTGCCTAATATAACAAGTTCATTGCCATCTTTACTTTCTCTAAGTAGAATTGATCTCTTAACTAAGAGCGAATTGAACCTCGCATTAGATCAAAGGAAAAAATTGCATTGCTATATTGTAGGTAAGGTAACCTATCTATGTGCTACAGCTATAGATAAATACTCCTGCTTATTTACGTTGCCTCAAAATGCAATAGGAGAATTACCTTTCGGTAAACGTATATTAATGTATAGCATGCAGTCTCTCAGCACCTGTGCTATTCAAATGGACAAGGATTGTTTAGTTAACCTTTTTGAAAAAAAACAGATTACAATGCTATCTACCGCTAGGCTTGTGCGCAATAATAACAAGTCCTCTAGTCCTGTCGGTTTAATTAAGAAGTCTCAAGATATTCATATCGTTAAAAACAAAAATACAAATCGTGTATTTTTAAGAACTGACCGCAATGAGGCTTCAGCCGATAATTTAGGTGAACTACCAACTGACATCTACAGTCTATTCACGTTGAATATGTAGTCACCAATTATTTAGAAGTAAGACAAACAATTCAGCCCCGCCTCCCAAAAGGAAGCGGGGCTTTACTATGAAGACAAATCCCAGCTCTTAGCCAAGATTCTCAATGCAAGGCAGCACGAAGGTCGTCTCCTCATCGCGACGCGCTGCGCCCATTGCGCCAGTCACGACAATACGGTGCGTCACATCCACCTTCTTGTCCACCGTGCGCATCTCCCACGTAGGAGCGGTGACCATGCCGACACCGACACGATTCTTGAGCCACGCGCAGCACATACGAGCACCAGTAATCGCCTTGCCAGTCTTGTCCACCGTATCCATCTTAGGCAGCATATTCGACACGATGAAAGTCACGCCCATCTTCGAGCAGACAGCCACCTGCCCCGCCTCCCCGAGAGCCGAGAAGCCATAATCCTTGTTCTGCGTGATCTCATAGGTGAGCAGCTCGCGCTTCACCGCTGGCGAGATCGCCACACAGATACTATAAGGCATGGCTGCATCAAACACGTTCTTTGTCTCCAGCATTGACTTCATGTAAATGAGCCTATCAATGAACGTACCCGCCAGATTCTTACTCACACCAGTACCAGTGCTCGCCCAGTCAACAGGGATCAGATTTGCGCCACCATAAGCGAGATCGAGATTCACCTTATCAATACCGCCCTCACCCTTGTAATTCGTCCCGAGAATACCGCCGAGATAGCCACCGTCAGCCTCCGTCTTGAGACGGTAGAGACCTGTAGTCTTATCCTTGACCACACCGAGGAAGATCTCATCCCACTTGCGCTTGGCTGCTTTCGCCTGCTCCTGCTTGATGCGAGCAAAGCTCATATCAAGAGGCTTCATATCCTTCAAGACATCACGAGACAGCCATTGCGAATTGTAGAACTTGCGATAACGCAGCGAACGCTTATCAAAGGTCAGAGAACTATCGACGAGATCCACATTGTATCCCTCGTACTCAGTCATCTCCGTACCGCTATGAATAGGCCATTCATAACGCTCACCCTCCATGTCAGGCACGACCTCCGCGTGCCCTTCAAAGTTGGAACGAATCTGCTGAAACTCCACATCCCACAAGTTGGTGTACTTCGTACGCAACATGTCGATGTCCTGTAGTGTTGGGGTTGCCATATATTATATTTCTTGTTGTTGTGTTGTTAATTAAGCTCGTAGAGCCTTGTTGTATCTATTATTAACCTCCGCCCATCGAGGGTCAGAAGGATTGTTCAGAGCCCTGAAATCAGGATGCTCTGGATTACTTGCCACCTCACGCGCCCAGCTCGCCTCCGTTGCATTGGGAGTACCTATCCCAGCGGCGGGCTTTGCCTGCGTGCTGCTCATGAGAGTGTGGAGCAGTCGATAGCCCTTAGGACTATTGAACACCGCCATATCCTCACGACTCAGCCCCGCTTCCTCGCGCAGCTGCACCTTGTAGGACTCCACGGCTTGCTTGTTGGACTGGTACTCT
>CAYJOV010000199.1:0-3030 GCA_964371905.1 uncultured Akkermansia sp.
GTGAAAAATCCATCTCGAAAATCATCTCAAAATATCGCCTCGCGAGAAATTAGAACTCCCCTATAGTCTCGCCTCGCTAGAGATGAGAAGTCCTCTAAAAAATAAATTGACAACTCAACTGCTTGTGATACATTATAACTTAGTGTTCGCTTATCTGTTACTCAGAAAATTTCTATCTGACAGAACCATGAAAAATGAAATTTGCTCTTATTGTTCACACTTGAGTATAGAACTCTCTTACGATGAAATTATCCCTTCCAATCTCATTACTAACTTGCTTTCTCACGCTCTGTAGCCTGAGTGTGCAAGCAGCCCCTGTATTTGACCCCGTCTTTCAGGACAACATGGTCTTGCAGCGCGATGCCCCCATCACCATCTGGGGGACCGCAAAGCCCAAGAGCCCTGTGAGAATCAGCTGGCAGGGCGAAGAGATAGAAGTCACGCCCAACGCCCAAGGCGAGTGGATGGTGAGCTTTCCCCCCCTTGCGGCCAAGGCGAGCCCCTCCACTCTCACCGCTACCGACAAGGAAGGCAGCGTCACGCTCAAGGACATCCTCATCGGCGATGTGTGGCTTGCCAGCGGGCAGTCGAATATGGAGTACACCATGAGCCGCTTTACCGACGGACGCAAGGACTACGCCAGCTTCAACATCCCCGAGCTGCGCTTCATGAAGATGCACAACAGTCTCCCTACGGGGGGAGTCAGCTACAGTATAGAAGGCTATGAAAAGGCCAAGGAAAAGGGCTTTTTTAGCTTCACATGGCAGCACTGCACGCCAAAGAACACCCGTCTTTTCTCTGCCACCGCGGCGTACTTTGCGCGCGCCTTGCAGGCGGAGCTCGACATCCCCGTAGGCATTATCTGCAATGCCGTGGGCGGCGTCGGGATGGAGTCATGGCTTCCCAAAAAGGTCATTGACAAGAATCGCGATTTACGCGCCCTGCGGGGTGACAAGTGGATGACGGCACCTGCCGATGAGTTCTCCCCTTGGATGGCGGGACGCGGCAAGCTGAATCTCCAGCACCTCCTCGCCGCAGGCGAGAAAGACCTCCAGCACCCCTTCCGCCCCTCCAGCCTCTACGAGCACGCCCTGCGCCCCCTGCTGCGCCTCCCCATTCGCGGCGTGATCTGGTATCAGGGCGAGAGCAACGCCGAGATCAAAGACATGGAGCGCAACCGCATGCTGATGCGCCTGCTTGTCAGCAGCTGGAGAGCGTCCTTCAAGAATGCGAAGCTCCCCTTCTACATGGTCCAGCTCCCGCGCATCAAAGACGCAGCCCCTCTGCGCGCCCACTGGGCTCAATTCCGCGAGACGCAGCAGCGTTTTGCTGATGAAACCAATGGCGTCGAGCTCATCTGCACCCTCGATCTCGGCATGCGCAATGCCGATGTGCACCCCTCCCCCAAGCGACCCGTGGGCGAACGCCTCAGTGCCCTTGCACTCCACCATAGCTATCAAAAGAAAGATCAAGCGGCGGCAGGTGTATCACCACGCATCCTCTCTGCTACATGGGAGAAGAACAAGGTAATGCTCAAGCTCAGCGCCCCCGTTATCACGCTAGACGGACAAGCCGCCCAAGGCTTTACCTACGCGGCGCGTAAAGGCGCGCACTACACCCCCGTCACCGCTACCCTAGCAGGCGAGAGCATCATTGTGGAGCTACCAAAGCCCGCACAAGCAGGAGCGGAAATACGCTACAATTACAGCACCTTTATGGAGCCCAATGTTGTTTCTGAGGTAGGCAAGCTTCCTCTCTTCCCATGGCGTATGAAAAAATAATAGGCGTGCGGCTTCGACGAATATCACATGAAGCCCCATGTAGAACCCCCACCCCCCTCCATGATCCATCACCTCCTCTGTCCCTGCCTCGCCCTCCTTGCCTGCGCACCTTGTTTTGGTTACAACACCAAGCAAGTCCCCCTACAGCTGCACTACGACGAGTCCGCCCCTCTCAATTATTCAGGCTGGCATGATCATAGCCTCCCCCTTGGCAACGGCGCACTAGGAGCTAGCATCTTCGGAGGAGTCGCTACAACACGTATCCAACTCAATGAGAAATCACTCTGGTCTGGCGGGCCCTCGCCGTCGCGCCCCCACTACAACGGAGGTAATCTCGTCGAGAAAGGCAAGCACGGTGCCACCATGCGCCGCATCCAGCAGCTCTTCCGCGAGGGCAAGCAGCGCGAAGCTAGCCAACTCTGCAATCAGCTCACGGGACAACCCGACGACAAGGGCACACAGGGCTATGGCTTCTACCTCAGCTATGGCAACATGCACCTCCGCTTCCCCCAATGGGAGGGCAAAGATGTCAGCGACTATAGCCGCAGTCTCAATCTCCACGATGCGATTGCACAGGTCAGCTTTAGCATCGAGGGCGCGCACTACACACGCGAGCACTTCATCAGCTACCCCGACAACGTCCTCGTCACCCGCCTCCACGCCGAGGGCGGTGAGGGCATGAGCGGTAGCCTGAGTCTTGAGCCTGACGATGAGAAGGGGGCTGCCTCCGCTCCAGCCGCGCCCAAGGCCTACACGCGCGATTGGACCCATGATACGAGCACTGAGCACATCGCCATCGCGGGCAAGCTCCATGACAATGAGCTCCGATTCGCCTCCCACAGCTGCGTCAGTGCCGAGGGCGGCATCCTACGCGTCGAAGGCACGCAAATCCACTTTGAGGAGGTAGACAGCCTGCTCATCATCACCAGCATTGCCACGGACTATCAGAATGTCTACCCGCACTACCGACGAGGAGAAAGCACCGACCAGCTAGCACAACGCGTCAAGACGACCGCCACCGCCGCAATGAAGAAGGGCTACACAAAGCTCAAGACGCGCCACGTCGCTGACTACAACTCCCTCTTTAAGCGCGTCACACTGCGCCTTGGCACCTCTAGCAGCAGCCCCAGTCCCCACAGCCTGTCCACCGACGAGCTGTTACAAGCTTGTAAGAAGAATCGTGCAACTGCCCCGCAGCGACGCTACCTTGAGACCCTGCTCTTCCAATACGGACGCTACCTGCTCATCT
>CAYJOV010000200.1:0-3000 GCA_964371905.1 uncultured Akkermansia sp.
CGAGCATTTCTGTACGGGGGTACATCTTGACGTGACCCTTGCCGATTTCCTTTTCGAGGGCTTGGTAGCAGCCAAGAAGCAGCTGCTGACCGGTCTGACCGCGGCTGTAGAAGGTACGCTTGAGCTGAGAACCACCGAAGGAGCGGTTGTCGAGCAGACCACCGTATTCGCGACCGAAGGGCACGCCCTGCGCGACACATTGGTTGATGATATTGCAGGAGACCTCAGCGAGGCGGTAGACATTCGCCTCACGAGCGCGGAAGTCGCCACCCTTGACGGTGTCGTAGAAGAGACGATAGACCGAGTCACCGTCATTCTGATAGTTGTGAGCGGCATTGACACCACCCTGTGCTGCAATGGAGTGAGCGCGGCGTGGGCTGTCTTGGTAGCAGAAGCACTTCACATTATAGCCCAGCTCGCCGAGTGTGGCTGCGGCTGCACCACCAGCGAGACCCGAGCCTACGACGAGGACGGTGTATTTGCGGCGGTTGTTGGGGTTGATGAGCTTGGCATCGCGCTTGTACTTTGTCCATTTGTCAGCAATGGGGCCTTCGGGGATACATGCATCGGGCATGTAGTCGCTGACGGGAAATTCAATATTGTTCATATGTATGTTACAAGGGGCTCGGGTTTACTTGAGGATGCCTACCATGACGGCGAGAGGGATGGAGATGTAGCCACCGCAGACGACCACGGCAAAGCCGATGGAAGCGAGGTCGAGGAGGGGGCGAATCTTGCGCGTGCTCAGACCGACGGTCTGGAAGACGGACTGGAAGCCATGGCGGATGTGCATGAACAGACAGCCAATAGCCGCGATGTAGACCAGCGAGCAGAAGGGGTTCTTGAATGCGGTGGTCACGATGGCGTAGCAATTCGCGGGATCACCATTGTAGGTGAACTGCCAAAGGTGGAAGATGGCGAAGAGCAAGACAGTCACGCCGGTCAGCACCATGGTGCGTGAGGAGACTGTGGCCTTGAGCGTGCCCTCGACTTGGTATTTTGTACGGGCGTTGACGTTCTCAAGCTTGAGCATGATGGTCATCGCGATGTGGACGACGAAAACGCCGAGTAAGCCCAAGCGGATGGACCAAAGCAACCATGCGGGCATGGAGTGCAGGCCCGTGGCGTAGTAGTTCACCCATGAGGTTTCGTTTCCTCCGCTAGATCCTCCGTAGATGGTCAGGTTTCCAGCTAGATGTCCCACCAAGAACAGTAATAAACACGCTCCCGTCAATGCCACAATAATTTTGCGGCCGACAGAGGAGGTGACAAACTGACAAATCATTGTAGTAATATCCTTCATAGTGCAATATGTATCTCTGTGTGGGCTGAGCATAGCCGATCTTTCTCTGCTTTGCAAGCCTCAAAGATTGAGCCATTCTATAATTTTTGCGCTTTTGATAAGATGATTCTAAAGTTACATTAAACTAACTCTTTATAATATCCTAAAGCTTTAAACATAAAATGAAAAAGCTTTCTAAAATAGCCTCAATCACCCCCTCAAAGAATATTCTGCCAGCTGCCACTAACAAGGCTACTGCTCCCGCCCCATTCGCGCAAGCCTACAAACAGCGCGAGCGATAGCATCTCTGCTATCGCTCGCGTAAAAATGAAATGCAAGCCTCTACTTAACCCTGCTTGCGGCGACGGCGGAGAAGCAGTCCTGTCAAGCAGGTGAGTGCCAGTGTCATGCTGCTGGGCTCAGGGACGATGCTTTGAGTCGTCGCTGTCATAATAGGACTCCAAGTTGTTGTGCCATTCACATTGCCAAGGTTGCTCGTGGATGTAACCCACAAACCCACCGATTGCGAATTACCGTCTGCGTTCACGAAGCGAAAGGTGTAGGTATCATCCAAGCTCAAGAGTAGTGATGTATCGAAAGTATAGGTAGCAGATGCAAAGCTACTATATTTCAAAGAGAAGCTGGAATCCGCCCAGGGGTCAAACCAGCCCATATTGCTTTGTACGGCAACTGTGCTTGTAGTCAGCACGCTTCCAGAGGAATCGAGGACTTGAAGATAGGTGTTTTGGAGGTTATTTCCCGTTGCGTTGTTGTATCTACCCATAACGGATATCTCTGTGAGCTGCACGCCCTCACTTGCCGTGAAATACTCTTGTGCCTCGGTCAGCTGATCCCCTACCAAGGGTGAGCCGTCACTGTTTGTTGCGGTGGTGAGACTACCCGTTGTCCCATCGGGGTGATCAGCATTGTAGGAGACGGCAGAGATATTGAGTGTAAATGATGTATAATTACCTCCTCCTGTTGTCCCTACTCCTTTATATTCATTGGTCTTAGAAGGGTCTGTAGCACCTGCATTCCATGCGGCAAGGCCACTATCTGTTGTGTAGGTGTAGGATGATGCCTGAGTCATTGGCGCACAAGTGAGCGCTAACAAAAAGAATAAAAGAGTTTTCATATTTAAGCGATTTTTCTTGAGAGGTTATACGCAATAGATCTAACTTGTCAAGCAGAAAATAAAATCAGTCAATATATTTTACATCTAGACACTCTGTGAAATTCAATATTCTCGAGGGGGATACCTGTGAGGGCACACGTTGCCTCGCTTGGGTGAAAGGTTGATTTACCCTAAGTTCGGAATTTTCAGCATCTGCGAATGCAGGCCTACAAATAGCGCGAGCGATAGCATCTCTGCTATCGCTCGCCTAAAAAAAGAAAGATGTAATCTTAGTCGCCGCTCTTGAGGACATTGATGAAGGCCTCTTGGGGGATATTCACGCGGCCGATGGCCTTCATGCGCTTCTTACCCTCCTTCTGCTTCTCAAGCAGCTTGCGCTTACGCGTCACGTCGCCGCCGTAGCACTTGGCCGTCACATTCTTCTTCATCGCGGAGATGCTCTCACGGGCGATGATCTTGCCACCGATGCAGGCTTGAATAGCGACGGTGAAGAGCTGGCGGGGGATGACGTCCTTGAGCTTGACGGCGAGCTCGCGTCCCTGCGCCTCGGCGCGGTCGCGGTGCACGATCATGGAGAAGGCAT
>CAYJOV010000201.1:0-2985 GCA_964371905.1 uncultured Akkermansia sp.
TGGATCGTTTGCGTACCGCCGAGCTGCGAGCCGCTAAAGCGTAGCTCCCCATCGGTAGCCACGTAGTGCTTCGCTGCGGAGAGATCAAGCACTGGGGCATCCTTCGCTCCGCGCAGGTCTACTCCCTGCCATGTGGCGGCGGGTGTTGCTGTATTCGTGAATTGGCTTTGCTGGAGATTCGCGTCAGTGAAATCAGCGAGTGTCATGTCTTGCCCAGAAAAGTTGAGCCCCGTGGCTTGCACGCCCTTCATCTTGGCATAGCGCAAGTTCTGCCCATCAATATCGTCTTGAGTGATCTCCATTCCGCTGAAATCAAGAGGTGTAAAATCGAGCTCAAACTCTAAAACGAGGCTATTGCCCTGCTGAGTGATCAAGAAATCATCATGATGCATGTCAGTGTAGGCTAGCCCATTGATGCTGGTATTCGCGTGTAGCTGATCCAGAGAGATGGCGCTGACACCCTCATCCCACGAGATGAGCGTCCAAGTAAAATCGCCTACCAACTCCCCAGCCTCAAGGCTGAGTGATGTATGCTCACTGGGGGTGAAGCTCGAGTTCGCGCCGATGTGGAGGAGAGAAGTCGCCTCGCCCTCACGCTGCATGATGAGCGCATTCTCCAGCGAGAGCCACACAGGCGAGTCTCCCCACAGCGTAACTCCCTCCAGCGAGAGCGTGCTGCCAGCCTCTAGCGTGACAGCGCCGCTGCCGAGAATGCTTTGATTGCGAGACGTGAGCTTGTAGTCCACTCCTGTGGCAATGCGCGTGCCTCCCGTGTATTTGTGGCGAATGGGAAATGAGTCGACGCTAGCGTCTTCTATACGCAGTACGCCATCACCTGATATGACATTGCTCAGCATCCCCCCTGTGAGGCTGAGTATGTCCTCTGCCTTGAGGTAATAATCATTATTGATAAAATTGGCAATTGCTCGCGTTGAGCCAGTGAAGTAGAGTTCGTCAGAGTCTATAATGTTGTAGTCCAAACTATTCGATAAACTTTGAGTAAGTATCTCACTATCTACATCGATCAAGAGTGTACCTTCACCGGTGATATTACTATAAGGTGATGCTTCTAGGCTCGTCATCAAGATGATAACCGTGCCGTTAGCCTTGATTTCTATATTGACATCATCGAGCTTTGCACTTGTCTTGGGAACATCAAGAAGCGATCCATCAGGGAGGCTTAATGTAGTGCCTGCAAATTTGCCGAATACGAGCGTGCCCGCGTGTACAATGATGTTCTGATCCTTAACGAGGCTGTTGAATTCAACGATGGAATAGCTAGGCGTACCACTCTCAATAATTTCGCCTTTTCCGTTAAGATTGTTATTGATATTTATAGTAGTATCGTCCGTATTATAAGAACTCGTAATGGAGTCATTCACCGTGATACGATAATCATCATAGGCGTTAAAGTTCATAGTAACAACATCAATAGTATAAATTGCATTAAAGTTAGGCTTGTCAATTGAACCAGTGTAATTTCCTACAAAGGTGATGTTATCATTCTGTGCAAGGAAACCGAGCGAGGAAGAATACCCGTTAAAAATTGCACCGCCATCCACGCTCGCTCCATTAGCAATAAAGTCGCCTGTGATGGTAGTGATTTGAGACTCGTCGCTATTAAAAATGGCCCCGCCTTCGCTATTCGCCCGATTGGCAATAAAGTCAGCCTTGATGGTAGTGATTTGAGACTTTTTGCCATTATAAATGGCCCCGCCTTCGCTATTCGCCCGATTGGCAATAAAGTCGCCTGTGATGGTCGTGATTTGAGAATTACTGTTATTATAAATGGCCCCGCCTTTCCTATTCGCCCGATTGGTAATAAAGTCGCCTGAGATGGTAGTGATTTGAGACTCGTGGACATTAGAAATGGCAGCGCCTTCCCAATTCGCCCGATTGGCAATAAAGTCAGCCTTGATGGTAGTGATTTGAGAATTGTCGCTATTAGAAATGGCACCGCCACGGTAATTCGTCGAATTGGAAATAAAGTCGCTCATGATGCTGGTAATTTGAGCATCGTGATCATTAGAAATGGCACTGCCTTCGTTAGCAATAAAGACGCCCGTGATAGTGGTGATTTCAGCGCTTTCCTGGTTCCTAATCGAAGAACCCCACTGTGCCTTGTTTGCTATGAAAGCGCCTGTGATCGTGGTTATTTTGGCATCTTCCCCTTTGTTCTCGATCGCCTCATTCTGAGAATTGAGACTCGGCTCACCAACTGCGATATAGCTGTGATTGATTGAATCTATTGTTCCACTATTGTACACGCGCGCATTATTAATCGCCGATACGGTGAGGTAGGGTTTGCCTGTCCCTGTCCCTGTCTCGGTGAGCGTTTGATTCGTGGCATCCCAGTAGAATGTGTACTCAGTCGCACTGGGGTCATTATCCCCCAGATCATCGGCTAAGATCACATTGTACTGCACGGCCGTGTAGAGCCCGCTCGCCTCATTGAAGATATACTTGGCTATCGTGAGATTCTCAGCGGGGTTGGAGGCTGTCACCTCCTCGAGTGTGTAGGCAGAGCCCACAGGGGTAGTGGTGGAATCTTGCTCATTCAAATGAGAGAGTGTGGGCTTTTCTAGCAGGAGCTTGGCCGCCGACTCATCGGCTGCATCGGTGGGGATGATCACCACGCCTTTCGCGTGGAGCTGAGGGAGCGTGTAGCTCATGACAAGCGCACTAGCCGCAAAAAGCAGGGAGCGCAGAGAAAGGGGTAAATGTAGTTTCATAATTGTTATAATATTAGGAGAGTGCTAATATAGGGAGTGTAAGATCTTTCTAGCTTCATGTCAAGATAGAGTGCATCGCATGAGGCTAACAAATAATGATGAGCTGAGAATTCCTATGCCTCGCCATGGGATGAAGAAAGCCCGATTCTGCTGGAGAATCGGGCTCTGGGGAAAGACGCTCTCGCCACATGGCGGGCTCGCCGTGGGGATCACATCAGAAGCTCAGGCGGTAGCCGACGCTCGCGCTGTGATT
>CAYJOV010000202.1:0-2985 GCA_964371905.1 uncultured Akkermansia sp.
TACTCCGCTCGCGAGGTGAACATTCGGTATGGCTCATCAACCCCCTTGGTGACAAGGTCATCGATCAACACACCGATATAGCCCTGATTGCGATGGATCACCACCGCCTCGAGCCCCTTGAAGCTACGCGCGGCGTTGATACCTGCGATCAAGCCCTGCGCTGCCGCCTCCTCATAGCCCGTTGTGCCGTTGATCTGCCCTGCGAAGTATAGGCCCTCCACCAGGCGCGTCTCGAGCGAGTGGCGCAGCTGTGTAGGTGGAAAATAGTCATACTCTATGGCGTAGCCTGGGCGGAAGATATGGACACTCTCGAAGCCCTTGATCCCGCGCAGAGCCCTATACTGCACGGGGTATGGCAGCGACGAGGAGAAGCCATTGAGGTAGTACTCAGTGGTGCGATCACCCTCGGGTTCGAGGAATAGTTGGTGCTGATCTCTGTCGGCAAAGGTGCGCAGCTTATCCTCGATACTTGGGCAGTAGCGAGGACCAATTCCTGCGATTGTGCCGTTGAACAGAGGCGACTCATCGAAGCCCGTGCGCAGAGTGTCGTGCACCTCCTTCGAGGTGTAGACCAAGTAGCAAGGGAGCTGCTCCTCAACGGGTTTTGTGGAGGGTAGATATGAGAATTTCGAGGGGTTCTCGTCACCATACTGAGGCTCCATCACACTAAAATCGATCGTGCGAGCATCGAGCCTCGCGGGGGTTCCTGTCTTCATTCGCCCCACCTCGAAGCCCAGCGATGCGAGCTGCTCGGTGATACCCTCAGAGTGCTGATCTCCCGCGCGGCCACCTCTCGCTTGCGACGATCCGCAGTGCATCAACCCACCCATAAAGGTTCCTGTGGTGAGCACCACCTCGCGCGCACGGAACTCGGCACCCATCTGTGTCACCACACCCTCGATGTGCATATCGTGCGAGATGATCAGACGCACCACGCTATCCTGCCATATATAGAGGTTATCCTGCTGCTCGAGCGTAGCCCTCCACTCCTGCGAGAAGCGCTCCTTGTCGCACTGCGCACGCGGACTCCACATCGCAGCGCCCTTCGAGCGGTTGAGCATACGAAACTGAATGGTCGAGAGGTCAGTTATACGCCCCATCTCGCCACCCAGAGCATCGATCTCGCGCACAATCTGACCCTTAGCCACACCACCCACTGCAGGGTTGCACGACATATTGGCCATCTTGGTCATATCCATCGTTATAAGGAGCGTTCGAGCCCCCAACTTAGCCGCTGCAGCCGAGGCCTCGCACCCTGCGTGACCTGCGCCCACAACGATTACATCATACTCCTGAACCATCAGCGTAATACTATTTAATGAGTAGATACATATATACTACATAGAAGGCGATCATCGCCCCTCCAGCCCAACGCCCCAACTCCTTGCGAGGGTGAAGCGCCGCAAATAGCAGAATCGAGATCGAACTCGCGAAGACAACCCACAGATCGAGCTTAGTGATAGCCCCCATCCCAAGCGGATGAGCCGCAGCACTGAGTCCCAACACAAGGAGGATATTTGCCACATTCGAACCGATGATATTACCCAGCGCAATGCCCGACTTACCCTTAACCAAGGCGATGACGGATGCCGCAAATTCAGGCAGCGAAGTACCACCTGCGAGCAGCGTGATGGCGATGATCTTTTCGGAAATACCCATACGCGTAGCGAACGAAGTAGCTCCATCCAGCAACAGGTCGCCACCATATATCAACCCCACGAAACCACCCACAGTCATCACAATCGACAACCACAGCGGATGGTCGTGGATAGGCTCCTCGCTGGGCTGCTCCTCACTCTTTTTCGAGCGACGAATAGTGGCAAAAATAAGCGCTGCGTAGATCAGCAGCATCGCGATACCGAACGTGCGAACAATAGTGCCATTCCAGCACACCATCACAAGGATTCCCGAGGCGAGGATACCCAGCGGAATATCATAACGCATATTCTCGCGGCTCATCACCACAGGGCGAATAATAGCACAGGCACCCAGCGCAATAAATGTGTTGAAGATATTTGACCCAACCACATTTCCGATCGAGATATCGCCCTGCCCATCCATCGAGGAGAGCAACGATACGACCATCTCGGGCATCGATGTACCCACCGCGACGATCGTCAGACCGATAATAAACTCCGAGACATTGAGTCTCTTGGCGATGGCAGCCGAGCCATCTGTCAGATAGTTTGCACCAGCCAGAATCATAACAAAGCCGATGACAATAAGTAGTATATCCATCATAAAAAATTAAGTTTCTTCACTTCACTGCCTTAAGCAAGCAGAATCAGGCTCACCGCCATAATAGCCATTCCCGCCACAAAGCCCAGCAGGGAGCTATGCGCTCGACCATACGCTCGAGCCGAGGGCAACAGCTCATCGATCGAGATAAAGACCATTATTACACCCACAGCAGCCATCCCAATCGACATCACTGCTGCGGTGATATATGGCGAGATGCGCCACAGCGCCAACACACCTCCACCAGGCTCGGCAAGCCCAGATAGCAGCGCAAATAGCAGCGCCTTGCCCCTCGAGCCCGTAGCGTAGTATATAGGTATCGCAACGGCTATTCCCTCGGGGATATTGTGGATCGCCACCGCCATAGCTATGGCAAGTCCCAGCTGGGGATTCTCGACCGCTGTGATCATTGTGGCGATACCCTCGGGGAAGTTGTGGATCGCCAACGCAAGAGCTGTTACCAGCCCCACACGCTGCAGCTTCGAGCGATCTACCGTCTCAGTGGGCTCGACACACTCGGGCGAGCGCAACTCGTGGGGGTTCTCCTCGGAGGGCACCAGCACATCGATCACTCCTGCCACAGCCACACCGCCAAAGAACGCCAACACAGCGTACACCCCACCCCTCTTCTGGCCAAAGATATCGCCCAACGCGTGCTGCGACTCGGCGAGCATCTCCACAAAGGATATATATATCATCACACCAGCCGAGAGTCCCAGCGATAGCGCCAGTAGCGTCTTGCTCGGT
>CAYJOV010000203.1:0-2968 GCA_964371905.1 uncultured Akkermansia sp.
GCGAGGGTGTAGCCTCCGTTGATGAGTCCGCGCCCGCGCTCATCAGGGGCGTGTGCGAGCTCGCAGCCTGCGGGGAGGTCAAAGTCGCCTGTGTCGGGGTCGATGCGTGGGGCGTTGGTCTCTAGGGCGAGATTAATGTCTTCGCCTGTGATATTCTCCTCAGCGGTGATGATATGCTCGTCGGGGTCGTCGCTGTCTGCCTCGTCGAGTCGTCGCTGTTCGGCTTCGTAGGCTTCGAGGTCGGACTTGACTTCCTCGAGACTGCGCGCGCCTCCGCTGACTGCTTTTGTCGCACTGTGAGCCTCGGTGATGGATTGGAGGATGTCTGAGCTCATCTTGCTCTGCTGGTATTGCCCAGCGAGCGACATGCCACTCTTCTCTAGGAGGCTGGCGAGGCTGTTGCCCTCCTGAGATGCCCATGCCTTGCCCTCATCGGTCTGTGCCCATTGGTTGAAGGCGTCGCCTAGCGTGACGAGTCTCTGGGTCTCCTCGAGCGCGCGCATGGTGAAGTCCATGGTATCATGCGCCCACTGGGGCATCTGGTAGTTCTGATGATTGAAGAGGAAGTGTGACTGACTCAACGTACTGAATGCCTCGATGATGTCTTGGCGTGTGTGGGCTTTGTCATCTGCAAAGAGCTTGATGCCGAGCTTGTCTTGGATCTCGGTTAGCATAGCGTCAACCTCAGCTAGGGTGCTTTGCGCCTGTGCGCCTTCGGTGAGATGGACAAGGCTCTTCTCAATGATGTCTTCTTGCATGGCTCGCTCGGTGACTTCTCCCTTGGCGTAGAGTAGCACGCTCTGCCCAGGTGATAGGGTATCGAGTCGGAAGACAGATGTGCTGTAGTCTACCCCTTCACGCAGCTCCCCTGTCTGGATGCCTGAGTCGATGCGATGGCGAAAGCCTTGTGCCGCCTCGGCGAGCGTCCCCCATGTAACCCCTGAGATGGAGCTTTCTTGATTCATGGAGTCTTCGTAGCTCATGCCCGCCTCCATGGATTGGGTGATGTGTTGCAGGGCTTCCTCTGCGAGTGTCTCAAGCACGGCGAGATTCACCTTGCCTGTTTCTTGGAGCTTGGCGGCGGTCTTGGTGGGTAGCTCTGCCATGGTGAGGATGCGCCCGCTGATGTCTTGGGGGATGGCTTCTGCGAGGGCGACACCGTTGACGCGCGCTTGGATCTCGCGCATGTAGTCGAGTTGCTCATCATGGATGAGCATCTGGGTGTAGGAGTCCAGCTGAGCTTCTGTGTATTCGAGCTCTATTTCTTCTTCATTTTTGTTTCGTGCTCGCAGCTTGTAGTTACCGTTGGGGAGTCTCTCCTCTGCGATGATGCCAGATTGCTTGAGGATATAATCACGCACCCCTGAGGCGGCTAGCAGAGCTGTTTCTCGTTCATCAGCGAGCTCTTGGCCTTGCTCACGGAGTCGTTTTACAGCACCCTCAGGATCTTTGACGACATCTGCCTCGATGGCGGTCTTGAATGCCTCCATGCGCTGACCATGATCTTGAATCTTGATAATGTTCGCCGCTGAAGACTTCTTCACCCCTGTCGCCATGACATGCTTGAGCGACTGGCTATACATGTGAGCCTGCTCTATCAGTATAGGAGACTGCGCCCCTGTGAGAGCCCCTACAAAGAGAGCGGTGGATGCGAGCTGGACAGGATCGGTGATGATGTCTCGCATCGCCATGTACGCGCCGGCTATGGGGTGATGCGTGCCTCCATTCTCCCCTTCGTAGGTGTACATCATCGTGTCAATGCCCACGCTATCAAATGCCTCTCTGAGTCCCCAGTTCGCCAGCTCTCCTACTACTGTTTCGCCAATAGCTTCTTCGGCTACGCCGAATACGACATTCGAGCTTCCCTTTAAGATGGCGTTGCCTTCAATGCGTGCAATGGCGGCACCTGTCAATGACTTTGTGCCTAGTTTGCCTCCGAGATAGGAGATGATTTTGTTGGACACGGAGAACTTACCAATACCGCCAAAGGCGATCTTTTCAACAAAGTGATCCACTGTGGCATCAATCGCGCCATCCACCCATGGATTCTCCGCCCCCTGTGCTTGCGCGTCAATGCGGTTCTGGTTGGCATTGCCAAAGATGCCTAGTGCTGCGCCTATGGAGCCTGTGATAAGATAGCTCATCGCTCCAGTAGATGCACCCACAGTATTAGCACCTTCTTTATACCACTCCATCTGCGGTGTAGGTGCAACCTGCGCCTCAATAGCACCATTGAGGATGGCCATGATGTCTTCCACGTCTTTTTTATGGCTGTCGTTGAGTTTCATCCCTTCGAGGTAGCGAGCCTTGTAAGCATCACTGGCGGTGAAGTCCAGATTGTTATAGATATTCTCAACAAACCAAGGTGACTTGATTCCTACTCCCTCATCGATGATGTCATCAACACCTGAGAGCCCCCTCATGATGACATTGCCCATACTCTTAGCGAAAATGTCTAAAGTGGAGCTACTATTAGCTTGATCCTTTGCGGCATCCATGGAGGCAGCCGTGAACATCGCTAGCGCATTTTTATCAATGATGAGATTGCCCTGCGCATCGCGCTCACTGATCTCCATGAGGACATAGGCGGCCTTCTCTCGCACGCTGCCATCATGATCAGAGTTAGCGATGACTGAGGCGAGAGAGACAGGGCTGGCGGTTACGTGCTGCTTGATCGTATGCGTCAGTGAGCCTTCTGTGGCACGTGATTGGGGGGGCTGGATGGCATTCCACGCCCTGCGGGCTCGGTTCATAGAGCGCATGTACGCGTCACGGTGTTCTTCAGGAACGAATTCGGTCATGTGATTCCAACTCGCTGCATCGGGTTTCCCCGATACGCCGCGAATAGCAGCACCCATTTCTTTGTAGCGTTCGTTATAGCTGCGCTCGAATTCTTTTTGTTGTCGTTCGTACTCGGCTTGTTGCTGCTTGAGCTGGAGGTGATGGGTGTGGGTCTTTTGCGCGAGCT
>CAYJOV010000204.1:0-2963 GCA_964371905.1 uncultured Akkermansia sp.
CTGCCCGCATGTCGTTGATTTCTGTGATGAGATTGCGCTGTGCTTCGTAGTTGAGCTCACGAGCCATGCCGTTGGGCGAGGCGAGGCTTGAAAGCAAACTTGTGCCTTCAAGATAGGTGTAGGTGAATTCTTTTACTTCGCTACTCTGTTTGAAGCTTGCTGTGCCAATGCGACCTTTACTGTCGTAGCCTGTGGTGATTACTTGCATATCGCCTGTGGCTCGCTTGTGGAGATAGTCTGCACTGCGCCCTAGCTCGTCATATTGTTCGACTACGGCAAAGTTTGTGGTATTGACTTGTTGAGAGCTGTTAAGCGATTCGCTGTACTCGTTATAGGTGAATGTGTGCGTGCCACTTGCATCTGTAATGCTTGTGACTTGCCCAAGGTGGTTATAGACGTATGTCTTTTCGGGAGTGCTATCACTATAGCTAACAGTGAGTAGTTCTCCTGTGAGGGTGTCGTAGCTATGTGTCGTCACGTTGCCTCTGGCACTGGTGATCGTGCTAAGGCGATTGTGATTATCGTAGCTTCGAGTTTCTACTGTACCATCTGCTTTGGTTTCGCTAAGCAGGAGACCAGTTGCATCATGATAGACATAAGCTGTGGTGTCGCCATCGGTGCGCCCTGTGGGGTCGGTGGTGATGGTGCTCTCGCCTACGCGATAGGTGGTGAGGCTGGTCATGCGGTTGGCATCATCGTAGCCGTAGGTGGCGGGTTGGATGCCTGTGCCGTACTCTGCGACTTTGCGGTTGCGGATGTCGTAGCTGTAGTTGATGACGTTGCCTAGTGCATCGGTGATGCTGGCGGGTTGGTCGCAGCAGCTGGTATAGGAGGTGGTGGTTTGGCTGCCTTCGCCATCGCTTTGAATGATGGGGCGACTTGCAATGTCTGTCTGTGTGCTGGTGGTGATGCCGCGTGGGTCGGTTTGCGTGCTGAGGATGCCTGTGCTGAGGAATTGGCGCGTGAAGCTCCAGCTACAGCCTTTGTGGTCGCTTTGTGCGGTGGTGAAGCCATCTACCATTGTAGCGGTGGCTGCAATGCTGCTGGTGGGCACAGTGCTGGTGGAGACGCGCTGCATCAAGTGATCAGTGTAGCGAACTCCGCGTGTAGAAGTCAAGCTTCTTTCGTTGATAGAGACGCTTTTGCTGATGTGTGTGTAGGTGATTGTTTGAGGGATGAGAATAATTTAGTAATTAACGAATTGAATGTAATTTAATTATGATGACTGATACACCATTTAGTCTGGCACCATTTAATTGCCCTTGACAGAGATCTGATTTTGATCTATTTTGCAGGCGTGTAGTATCCTTTGTTTCAGTCTGTAATGTGAAAAGCATTAAATTTATCAGCTCATCTAAGTGACATCAGCATCTGCTGAGATCTCGTTATAATGCAAAATCGGAACGAAGTGTCAAAAATCATCTATGCTGTATATATTCATAGCTTTATATGGATTTATGGTTACAGATTACGGGAATGCAGGTTGAAAGAGGCGCGAGCAACACGCGGGTAGTAGATGAATAGAGTAGGGGGTATTGCGCCCTCTGCTCATTCTCGCGAACGGGGCATCTCGGCGAGAGTTCAGCCGTTTCTTAAAGGAGGCAGATGGGAGCTATATGATCATTTTGTGATACTATCGCGCTTTTATGATGGTAATTCATAGCTGAAGCCTTCATAATCGAATGCTGATTGAATTTTGTAGCAATCCTCTTCACTGACTCCCGCGTCTCTGGCAACACTGTACCATGTGCTTTTGATGATTGTTTGCATTTCATCAATAATGTTATTTGCGTCTTGCCCATTGATTAAAAAAACGCCCGATGCGGACAGTAAGTTGTATTTATTGGCGTATCGGCTATCATATGCGCCGCATGCCAGTGCGAGGTCTCGCCTCTCTATACTGTGGTGGGGGTGGGGTGTCAGATCGTAGGCAGGGGAGAGTTCCCACTCCTTGTTCTTGGCGATGCAGGCGTGATTGCGAAGGTGGTCGTCTATATTGGATATGATGGCATTGAACACCATTCGTCTATAGAGTTGGTGGGCATCTTGCTGGGGGTGGGGGGAGATTTTTCTGAGCATTTCTGCGAGGCTGAGATAAGACCATTTGTCACGGCGTGAGCTCTCATCTTCTGCTTGAAGGAGGGTGAGAGCGCTAATCATGCGGTGACGTAGGTAGCCGTCATCGCACTTTTCTCGGTCAAACCTTTTGATGAGTAAAATGTCTCTATCTGCCACGCGCTCTATTTGGCTATAGGGGGTATTGATGCCGCATTTGCGCGCCAAGTGGAGCATGGCGTGCTCGACGCGTGCGTTGTTCCAAGAGTCGCGAGGCGCGTTGAACTTGGCGAGCCAGAGCTGATTATTGTGCTCGATGACAGCTTTTGGTCGAGCTCCACCCATGGAGGTTCCCGCTTGCACGAGAAGTAGCTCGCTGGCTTGAATTTGCGATGCCGTGTTGTGGAGGCGACTGGCGTATTCATCATTGAGGATGGTGTCTACGTCTTCTTGGAGTTGCGATAGCTTGATGCGCTCGTTGAACTCGCGTCGCGGGGCAGGGGGCTTGACATTGAGTCCAAATCCGAGTGCGCCGACCCTGTCCTCGGGGGAATGGAGCAAGTAGTCCATCTCGCTGAGTGGGTGCTTGGCGACATGCAGGGAGATGAGTTTGCGTCCCCAGTAGTCAGGCGAGGCATCGCGCAGTGCTCCAAATACGCCTGAGAGGCGCACGGTTTCAAATGTGCGCTCGCGTAGTGGGAGCTCTACGGGGTCTATCTCAACGGCGTTATTGCGGGCGAGGTATGATTTGGCGTAGATGAACTTTCCCAGTGTCGCGCCGTCTCGACGCTGGGTGAGTACGAACTTCCCAGCTGTGACCATGGTGCTCTCACTAGGTAAGCAGATGTAGACGAAGCATTCTGTCGGTTTAGAAATCATTGTCTAGCTCTCTACTGGTTGATGCACGC
>CAYJOV010000205.1:0-2858 GCA_964371905.1 uncultured Akkermansia sp.
CCCGCAGCGCCGCGGCACCTACCCTTGGCACTTTGACATCACCGCAACCTACTTTTGGGTAGGCGAGCTGCCGACTCAGAACAACCCCACCCCCAACACCGCCAGCAGCTGGGATAGAGTGTGGAATAAGAATTTTGGCGGCTACGACAACCCCGACCGCAGCGCACGCTGCCCGCGCCGCTACATCCCCCTCGCCTTCATCCCCAAGCTCAACCCCTTCTACGTCGCCCTCCCCTACAACGACATCCACAGAGGAGGTCCCAAGCCCGAGGCGGCGCGCGTCATCCCATGGTACAAGCGCGACAAGAAGGGCAAGTACGACTCCGTCTGCCAAGGCACCTGGGTACAGATCTACTACAAGGGTCGCTACTGCTTTGCTCAGTGGGAGGACTGCGGTCCCTTTGTCACCGATGACTGGGCCTATGTCTTTGGCAACGCGCGCCCGAAGAACCACCACAACAAGGGCGCAGGCATCGACATCTCGCCCGCGGTGCGCGACTTTCTCGGCATAGAGAGCGGACATGCGGTGGTGCACTGGCGTTTTGTTGAGTTCCCCCTCGTACCCTATGGACCTTGGGCGAAATTCGGCACGGACAATCCCTTCCTCAATCCCCGCCACTGGCGCGCCCAGCAACGCCGCCAATACGAGCGTCTCAAGACACGCCGCACCTAAGTTGCCCTCTCCCCCCTTCCTCCCTTTTTTCTATCACCGACGACATCATGATCTTCCGCAACCTCATCTTCGACTGGTCTGGCACTCTCTGCGATGACCTCGCCCTCACCGTCGAAGCCACCAATCACGTACTCCAGCAGTACCAACTGCCCATTCTCAGCGTAGAAGACTTTCGCGCAGAGTTCTACCTCCCCTACCCCGCCTATTACAAGGAAAAAATCCCCCATGCGCCCATGGAGGAGCTTGAGGATCACTTCCGCTACGCCTTCCGTCATGCGCAGAATAGCGTCACGCTGCTCCCGCATGCGCGTAGCTTTCTGGAGTACTGCGCGCGCAGCGGCATACGCTGCTTTATCCTCACGAGCGCCGATAGCAAGGCCTTTGCCAAGCAGGCACAACAGCTCGGCGTCGACGGCTACTTTGAGCACATCCACTCCAGCATACGCAACAAGGAGCTCTACATAGGTCAGCTCATGCAGCAGCACGGACTGCGCAGCGATGAGACCGCCTTCATCGGCGATATGACCCATGACATCCATGCAGCCCACTGCGCCTCCATCACGGGCGTCGCGGTGCTCACAGGCTACAACAACGCCGCCGAGCTCGCCACTGCCAAGCCCGATATCATCACCCCCGATCTCTCCTCCCTCCAACGCCTCATGGAAAAGAGCAGCTGCACATCACTTGAGAGCCGTGATCACATCCATCTCAGCGAGTTGCGCTTTGAGTGCTGCATTGGCGTACCTGAGAACGAGCGAGCCATTCCTCAAGCCCTCAGTGCAAATATCACCCTAGAGCTATCGACACGCTTCGCGATGATGAACGATGAGCTGACGAGCACCATCTGCTATGACACGCTCACGCAGGCACTCATCGCGCGTGCGCAAGAAGCCCCCAATCAGCTCATTGAGACGCTCGCGCACAAGCTCGCGTGCTGCTGTGTGGAGGAATTCGGCGCGGCGGCGGCGACCGTCGAGCTGCACAAATTCATCATGCCACAGATGAGCAGCTCCGCCGTGCGAACCTGCTACAGAAAACACGCCTAAGCAAAGAAGGGGAGAGCTAGCTCTCCCCTACCCCTTAATATTGAAATAATATAAAAGCAACTTTTTTGGGTCTGTTTCATTTCTGCTGAGCGATTGGACTCTAAACTGCTCATAGTCAGCTCGGGAAACTAAAAACTATAATGCATGAACTGATTGATATTTGCGTCATGATGGTTTAATAGATGATTATCATGTAGTTACTTATATTCTTTGCAGTTAACCCTGAGGCGCAAGTTAAGCAGGTATATAAGACGGCGCGGATTTACACTGTTATATAGGATTTATTATTGATGGATAGATTGTTATCGATTTAATGCAGGGACGTCATCTTGAGAAATAAGCTTCAAATACCCCCTAGCACTTGCATGGGATGGGGTAATCAAGTTCTCAGCAGAAATTGAAACAGACCCAACTTTTTAGCGATCTAGAAATCCCAAACGTACGGCAGCCATCATGGTGCAGTAAGCGGTGAGCTGCTCTACGCTCAAGGTCGATAGATCAGCGGGGGCTTCCCCATTCAAATCATGCAGAAAGATCTTGCTCACTGATAGATAGCTCTCCTGTATCGCCTCGGGGAGCTGCTCCAGCTGAGCTCTGAGCCGCGTGCGAAATTCGAGTAGCTGTTGAGGCTCGCGCTGTGCATCTTGCGACTTTTGCTCTTTAATTTTCAGCCCCTTCAGGCGTGACTCCAGAGCCAGAAGATTCGGAATATTTCAGGGGTTTCAGATAGGTGCGAGAAAGCTGGCTAATCCCTTGGTAGAGCAGCCAGATCTGGTCATCGTCCATGGCGCGGAGCTGGAGCTGGAGTGCGCTGCGTGTTTTCTCCAAGAGTTTCTTCTGATCCGCCGCTGCTTGTGCACCTAGCCGCATGCATTTGAGGAGGAGAGCATCATAGGCATTCATAGAAGGAGCTAGCCAAAAGCGGTACTGGCGTTTGAGCTCTCTATATTGACTGCGATCAGGCTTTTCCAGCTGAAGCAATGCCTTGAACTTCTCGGCAAAGTCGCGATAGCTTGCGGAGTAGCGCGGGATCGTCTCCTGATCGAGATAGTCATTTTCAACCAAATGAAGATACATGCTACCAACCTCAGAGAGCGAAGTTAGTCAAGAGAAAAACACAATCTGCGATCAAGCAGATT
>CAYJOV010000206.1:0-2786 GCA_964371905.1 uncultured Akkermansia sp.
TCAAGCACCTTCTTGAGAGCCTCAGTCACTCGATCTGCGATCAGAGCATGCACCGTGATGGTCTTAACCCGAGCCCCCGCGTAATAAAGAGGGTAGGGCGGCACGATCTGCTTGAGAGGGACTTTACCCGCCTTGCCATAAATCGACTTATTAGACCTCACCTGCGCCACAGTAGGAAGAGCGAAAGCCTTCTTCGTCTCTTTCACTCCAAGCTCTGCGACCATAGCATCGAGCGTTTCTGAACCATGAACGCCATCTACACTTATGGGTTTGAGCCCCTTGAGTGCACGACGGCGATTAAGCTCCTGTTGAATGGCTCGTGTTTTTTGCCTTGCTGTCATTTTCAGTCTGTGGTTGGTTGTTAGTGGCACGGGCGAGTAAGAGTTGATTGGCTGACTTCGCGAGCTCGCAAGCCCCGCAACGAGTGCTTAGTCGCTCGCTCATGTCGATTATTGTTTGCGACTTTTTATCGAGTCGAGCTTGCAGATCGCTAAGGCGTTTCTCTTGACGTATTGAGACGTACAAAAGCCAGACGAATGCACCCCCCGCGCCCACATAAGATCCCCAGTTACTGGGATCAGTGAGCGCAGTTGTGGCTGCTATCACCCCCGCGGGGAGCGCAGCGTTGATCACTCCTTCGGTCATCACTTCGTTTCCTCTACCCAGAAATCATAAGTAGCCTCAATGAGACTAGCCTGCTCTGGCGTGACGGTGCAGCCACTCTGACTCAGCGCAATAAACGCCCCAAGAGCCCCGATAGCGGCCCCAGTGAGCACCTTTGCCCACGTGGCGGGTACGCCCCACCCAGTGAGTAGTCCATTGATAAGTTCAGCGACACGCGCCTTCTTCTCCTGTTTGTCCTGTTCTTCCATATTGTTATGTTGTTTGTGTTGCTTGTAGTTTCGCCATCTCCGTTTCTACGACGACGGCAAATTCTTCTCGACTCCACGCGATAGCGGCAATATCCACCAGAGTCTCAGCCATCTTAATAGCATCCTCCAGCTTGAGCGAATAGCCCGCAAGGCAGGCATTAAGCACCTTCCCCATCGTGAGAGCTTGAGTCAGATCTGCCGTCTGCTGCTCGATGCTCACATCGCGAGCACTCGCCATCACCGCTATGACATCCGCGCCGCCCTGCTGAGCCACTGCGATTTCAGCTTGCGTGTAGATCGCCATAGCCTCATGGTAAGCTGTATCGCAACTAGCACGTACACTCGACAGCTGACGCGTGCGCACGTCCTCCAGCGGCATCTCCGTCCATACTTCAGTGATCTGCTTGGCAGTCTCCTTATAAGAGAGCGTGCAATACTGATGAGGACGAGTCTTCTCAATGAAGTGCTTGAATCCGTTAGCTTCTGCATACTCCTCCATATAATCCGCTGTAGGATTACTCACATTCGGAGGCGCACAGCGCATCAGCCCTCCATCAACAAGCTTTGCGTAGGTCTTCATAGGTCAGTCGTAAGATAATGATTGATAACAGTCTCGCTATTCACTGTGCGTATGGCGAAGTAATGAGTTTTACCCACAGTCAAAGTGGGAGCACTACCAATACCCACACCACTCACCCACTGCCACGAGGCAGGCCAGAGCACCATAGCCCCCTCTGGATACTCAAGCGCGAACTCACAAGTCACGCACTCATCATCCTCTGCGGGCAGGCTCACAGTAGATAGATCCAGAGACTCCACCGCCCGAGCCGTGTACATCACACCTCCCTCCATCTCCGTCACCCCCTCAATAGGCATGACCCGCAGCACACCAGCCTCAAGCGTCGTCAAGCCTCCTCCACCACAGCTAAAGGAGGCTACACTAAAACCCGCCTCAGTAACTACGGCGTCATCATCACTGATCACAGCCTGCGCAGAAATGGCAACAAAAGAACTCTGCCCCTTAGCCGCCTCCAGCATCACCACCCCCTCAGGAGTAGCCACCGTACAGCCGCTAGCCGTCGTTATCACGTAGGCATTGCCTACAAATGTATTTACTATCATAAAATAATTAACCCAAAGTTGTACGCAACCCCGTAGACGAGGACGCGCGATTCGTTGTTTTCGCCACCGACATACGCCGCCTAGCCGCCGTAGCCGTCGAGCTCTGCGCCTTCGCAGCCGTATTCGTCTGCTCCGCCGCCTGATTAGCCGTTGATACCGTCGTGGCTCGATCCGCAGCCATCGCAGCCTAAGCCGCCGCCGCTGCTTGAGCCTTCTCCTGCTTCTTCTGCGTATAGATCGAGCTCCCTACAGAAGCCACAGCACCCACCGCACTAGCAATTAATGCACCAGTCATAAAACTACTTTTTCTTAGATCCTTGTCCTATATTGTACTGCATCGCAGTATTACCCGCAAAGCTCAGCGTATCACCCGCCAAGCTCCACCACTTCGACTTCCCCACAGCATCCGCAGACGCATCATAAAAATCCCCCATAATATTTCCCATATTCAGAGCCGTATCACCCTCACGGCGACTCATAGCCGCCTGCTCACGCACATTACTATCAGAGATCGAGTAGCTCTTGCTCATATCTGCAATCTGCTGCTCAAAAATCTGAGCCACACTCTGCTCCGCCGACAGCTTCGAGCCCGATGAGGCCGAGAACCCACTCGCCCCCGCACCCGCCCGCACCTGCGAGAGAGCCGAGGTCTGATTCACACGCGTACGCATCATATTATCACCCACGACATAAGCATTTCGCGCACTATCACGCTCCATACTATACGCCTCCTGGTACTTCTGCGCCTTCTGAGCAATCCCCTGCGCCCGGCTATTGCTCGCCTGCGTCTGA
>CAYJOV010000207.1:0-2776 GCA_964371905.1 uncultured Akkermansia sp.
CATTACTAATACTAGCCTCCTTATCGAGTGAGGAAATCATGATACGATTCTGACGAAGTGCCGCAAATTTCAATATAAGAGAAGTATCTCTCATTTGCTTCGTCTCAATCAGCTCTATTGCTGATTGTACAAATTGCTCCTTGACTGTCTCTATATAATCATGTTGGAAGTATGTACTTCCTTTTGTTGGGTGAAAAATATAATTTTTCACCCAACAAAAGGAAGGTTAAAAATTTGAGTCACACGATGCGCAACCTCTCTCAATTTGTACCATTAACTACTGCCAAAGTAATAATGGGGGGATCTTGCTTCTGACGTTGAAGGATGCGTCGCTGTCTACGCGCTCATTGCTGCGAATCTTGCATTTTTCAGAGTGATGTTTACTGACTTTTGGCAGGTTGCGTGATGAGAAAGTTGCGCTGTCTGATGGTCATCGCGCGCTCGCGTAGGCGCGCGATGATTTCTTCCTGCTGCGCGTCTGGCTCGCTGTTCTGATCGTCGAGATGCTTTTTTACCCAGTCAGCGAGCTCATCAGCGCATCGAGCCGCGTCGCGGTATTGGGTGAGCTTGAGCAGCTGGATGATTTTTCCGCTTGCTGCGTGGTAGTAGAAGTACCAGTCTGCTTGACTGAGCTTGCTTGATGACTCTTGTAGCTGATCTAGCACGGCTTGGTAGGTTTCTATGGCTTCGTAGCGTTGTCCAAAGCGACTGCAAAGATGAGCGTGATGGAGGCGCGCACGTATCAACCATGCGGCATCGAGTTCATCGGAGTTCAGCATGGTGCCACTGTGCTTGAGGACGAGGTCAATGAGGGTGGGGTCCTTCATCGCCTCATAGGTCCAAGATTGCGCCATAAGGGTGTGCAGGAGGCTGCGGTGGTTGGCCGTGAGCTCTTGCTGCTTGTCGAGGAGGGGGGCGATGAGATCGCGTGCATCGCCTTCGCGTCCCAGACGTATGCAGAGCGAGGCTGCGCCAATGAGTGCTTCGTGGCGATAGCTGCTTACTTGCTCAGCGCATTGTTTGTAGAGGTGGATGGCATGTTTGAGGGAGGGGAGTGTCGCGAGCTTTTCTGCGCTACGCGCTGCGAGAAGGTAGCCTAGAGCCGCTCGCGTATCGTCTGTCTCATGGGAGGCAAAGTTTTGATAGACATCTAGTGACTCCTCGTACTTTTGCTGCTCCATGAGAATCTCTCCTAGGTAGAGGGTGAGGTAGGCTTTGATCTTGGGGCTCAGATTTTCCTTGAGAGCTTCTTCAATGACATGGAGAGGGTTATGCGCGTATTTGTCTTCGCTCGGGCGGTAGAGCTGCTTGGCACACCAGATGCTCAGCGCATAGAAGCGCTCAAGCTGAGATTCAGTCCAGTGACTTTTGTCTGCTTGCTTGAGCGTTGATAGAAGATTGTATGCTTCTAGCGGGGCATCGCTCAATTGTAGTTGGATGAGATCCATGCCTGCGTGAATGCTCTCTGGGGATTCTGGGTATTGCTTGATGAGCTGATTGGCGAGTGCCTGTGCGTATGTCGGATCTAGATGGATGTAGTAGGCGATTTGGTTGTTGAGCAAGATTACTCGAATCTGGGGGGAGGTGATTTGTTTGCTCAGCTCATTGGCGCGTTCTTTTTGACCGCTACGCAGGGCGCAGAGGGAGGCATTGGCTAGTGCAATGTCGCGCAGGTGGGCGTGCTCTTGGCTGGATTGGTAGAAGAGCTCGCAGGCTTGACGAAAATCGCCATCATGGGCGAGCAATTGTGCGTCAAAAAATTTTCTATAAGGTGTCTTCTTATCGATGAGCTCAATGTGCTGCTTGGCAAGCAGGAGATCTCCCTGCTCGAGGAGGCGGCGCGCGGCCTCATTGAGTATGTACTGACTGGCCGGATGATGAGGGAAGGCGGCGAGTGCCTTCTTTACGTAGCTGAGGCTGGACTCTGTATCTCGTGCATCTTGGAGCTGGAAGAGTGCCTTGAGGGCGTGGGCTGCGCGCGTGCCTTCACTGAGTTGATTGGGCTCGATCCATTCCTTGAGGCGTTTGAAGGCGGGGGTGCTTTCCTCAAAGACGCGCTGCTGCGCGAGCTTGCGAAAGGCGTCGCTGATGAGAGGGGATTCTGGATGGGCGGAGATAAAGCCTAGTAGTGTCTCTTCTCCTCGTCCTCGCGCTACGTCGCGTGCTGGATTGCTGCCATGCTCGGCTTGGGAGTAGTAGATGTCTGCGAGCTTGAGGCGGATGCGAGCACGCAGGTCAGGCGTGATTTTGCCCATTTCTCCCGATTCGAGTCTTCTACCGTAGTCTAGTGCTTGTTGGTAGTGACCTTTGAGTCGCAAGAGGTCTATGCTTGCGAGCTCTAGCTGCATCTGAAGATCCGGCGGGAGGGGGTGTTTGTTGAGTGTTTCAACGAGGGCTTCGGCCTTGGGGATGTCGGATTGCGCGATGCTGCGCTCAAGTAGTAGGAGATGGGCTAGCTGTTGGCTCTGTAGATGGGGGCTTGTGCTTAGTTGCTCAAGCAGGGTGACAAGTGCGTCATCTCCTTGCTGTTGGGCGGCGTAGATGGCGTGCTTGACCGCGTAGGGGTAGAGCGCATCTGTATTGGGGATGGTGGCGAGCAGGGAGGCGGCTTGCTCTATCTCGCCACGCGCGAGCAGGGTGCGTGCGCGCCAGAAGTTGTGTTGCTCTTTCTCGGAGCTCGTTGTCGGCTGCTGTGCTGCGTGCTGTGCCTCATCGCGCCTCGTCTGTCGAGGCGCGGATGAGAGCTCACGATCTGACGCGCTGAGGGGGGGGGGGA
>CAYJOV010000208.1:0-2763 GCA_964371905.1 uncultured Akkermansia sp.
CTTCGAGAATGCCCTCGGTGTCGAGCTTGGTCTTGAGGCGCTTGAGAGCGCGATCAATGGGTTCGCCTTTACGTACGATTACGGAACGCATATGGTATATCTATTGTGGGTTGTAATTGGTGTTCGGGTTGAGCGGTGACAGTAACCTATCTAGTGCTACATGTCAAGAAATTTATCAGCCAATTCGGGTTTTTGTGCACATTGTTTGAGAGATTCTAAAATATGAAGCTTGTCATCAGGCGAAAATTTGCTACTATAGCCCTGTGAGCGGACGACCATCCTTTACATCAGTTGACCTCAACGAGCGCCCCTTCATCCTCTTCTGGGAGGTGACGCGCGCGTGCGCTCTCGCGTGCAAGCACTGCCGCGCCGAGGCTCAGCGCCGCCCCCTGCCTGATGAGCTCAATCACGAGGAGGCGCTCGCCCTCATTGATCAGATCGCCGAGCTGCGCCCCTCTATGCTCGTACTCACGGGGGGTGATCCCATGTTGCGCCGAGATCTCAAAGAGCTGATCTGCTACGCGGCGGGCAAGGGGTTGCGCGTCGCGCTGAGCCCCGCGGCGACCCCTCTGCTGCTGCGCTGCGACTTCAAGCAGCTGCGCGAGTGGGGTGTGCAGAGTATCAGTCTCAGCCTTGATGGCGCGACGAAGGAGACGCATGACGCCTTCCGCGGCGTGCCCCATACATTTGAGCGCACCCTTCAGGCGGCGAAGCTCGCGCAGGAGGCGGGTATGCATCTGCAAATTAATACTACTATTACCAAGAGTACGCTTGGCGAGGTGGATGCCTTCACCGAGCTCATGCGTGAGATGCGTCCCGAGATGTGGAGTGTCTTTTTGCTCGTGCCGACGGGGCGTGCTAGCTTTGATGAGCTGCCGACGGCGGACGAGGTCGAGGCGGTGTGGGAGCGCATTGAGCAGCTGAGCACGGAGGTGGATTTTGGGGTGAAGACCACCGAGGGCCACCACTACCGCCGCATCGCTCTCCAAGCTGCGAAGCGTCGCGAGGGACGCCCAGCGCGTCACGCTATCCCGACACGCGACGGCAAGGGGGTGCTCTTCATCTCCTACTCGGGCGACATCCAGCCCAGCGGCTTTCTGCCTCTGACGGCGGGCAATGTGCGTAGAGATCACCTCAGTACTGTCTACCGTGAGCATCCGCTCTTTGTCCAATTGCGCGATGACAACGCGCTGCGGGGCAAATGCGGAGCCTGTGAATACCGCCGTCTCTGCGGCGGCTCGCGCGCGCGCGCCTTTGGGATGACGGGCGATATGCTCGCCTCCGACCCGCTCTGCTCCTACATCCCTCCAGCCTTTCTCAAATCCTCTCCCCCGAGTCCTTTATGATCAATATTACGCGTCTTTGGACGGGCATTTCTCAGCCCGCCGACCACCTCCGCTATGGGCAGCATCATGCCCTGCGCCCTAGTCATGGGCATCGTAGCACCGCCGCTTGCCTGCCCAGCTCCTCGCGTCAGCGCAAGCCCATCGTGGTGTGGAATATCACGCGTACTTGTAATCTGCTCTGCGTGCACTGCTATGCCGATTCGCGCCCGCAGAAGTACCCCGGAGAGCTCGACTGGGAGCAGTGCTGTGCCGTGATTGATGACCTCGCGGACTATGGCGCGAGCGCGCTGCTGCTCTCGGGCGGTGAGCCCATGGTGCATCCGCGCTTCACCGATATTCTCCGCTACGCCTCGAAGCGCGGGCTCAAGATGACGATCTCGACGAATGGGACGCGCATCACGCCAGAGCTCGCCACGCTCTTCAAGCAACTGGAGGTGGCCTATGTGGGCATCTCGCTGGATGGGATAGGGGAGGTGCATGATCAATTCCGCGGTGTGAAGGGTGCCTTTGAGGGGGCGATTCGTGGTTTCCGCCTCTGCGAGGAGGTGGGACAAAAGACGGGGCTGCGCCTCACGCTCACGCGTCAGAATGTGCAGAGCATGCCCGAGATTCTCGACTTTATCGAGCGGGAGAATATTCGCCGCGTCTGCTTTTATCACCTCGTCCCCACGGGGCGCGGGGTGGATGTCGCCAGTCTCCAGCCTCATGAGGCGCGTGCCGCCATGGATATGCTCATCGAGCGTGTCGCGCTCTGGAAGGAGCGTGGCGAGGACAGGGAGCTGCTCACGGTGACGCAGCCCGCCGATGGGGTGTATCTCCTGCTGCGCCAGATCAGAGAAGGCTCTCCATTGGCTGCCGAGACGCTCAAGCTGCTCCAATGGAATGGCGGCGGCGCGAATAGCTCGGGGCGCGGTATTGCCAATATCGATACGCAGGGCGCGGTGCATCCCGACCAGTTCTGGCAGCAGATCACGCTGGGGAATGTAAAAACAGCTGCATTCTCCCAGATCTGGGAAGCCGAGGCGGGGGGCGCGAGCAAGCAGCTCATCGCGCTGCGCGGTAGTGAAGATCCCGCCGAGCGTCAGCGAGGTATAGAGGGACGCTGCGGACGCTGCCAGCATTTTAATCTTTGCGGTGGAGGTTTTCGCACGCGTGCGGCCTTTGCCAATGGGCATTGGTTTGGTTCAGACCCTGGCTGCTACTTGACGGATGAAGAGATCGATACTCCCTTGGAGCTGGGGACTATTTCACAGGAGATAGAGAGCTGAAGTAATAGGAGTTTATTACTTTGGCTGGGGTAATGCAGAAGCAACGGCTTGCTTAAGAGCATGTACTTCCTTTTGTTGAATGAAAAATGAGATTTTTCACCCAACAAAAAGAAGCTTTGATATTCAGATATGCCCATTTGTGCGAATCC
>CAYJOV010000209.1:0-2725 GCA_964371905.1 uncultured Akkermansia sp.
TTTAAAGTCTGCGCTGAACCTTTTGCGTTTGGGGATGTTTGTACTCATGGTCGTGGGGGGAGTTTACACTACCTTCTTCCAAAGCTCAATTTCCACTTTAGCTACTTGTCCAGTTTTCGGGGGCCACTACTGAGATCAGGGGGATGACATAGCGTGCCGAGGCATCGACATTGATGACGGCAGGATCTTGATACTTATCTTGGAGGCAGGGCGCAATGCAGCGCGTCGCGATGCCCAAGGCTCCAATGAAGACATGACAGTCAAAGCGGTGGAAGTTCTCACGCAGCCATTCGCTCAGCGAGCTCACCTGCATGACCCCCCTCTTCTGATGCGTGCTCACGAGGGTGGCAGAGCCTAGCTCGCGTGCGAGCTGTTTTGCGATAGTCAGCCCCTCGGGGGAGCTGATGATGAGAGCGTAGTTCATATAAGTTGTGTTTGTAAAATCATAATGGTGTTGAAGTCATCGAGACTCAGTCTGTGTAGCTGAGGCTCACTCAGGGGCAAGTCTGCGAGGCTGTGCAAGAACATCGTGCAACTCGCCTCAGAGACGGAATTAAAGACCAGTCGCCCTCCTGTATTGAGGACAGAGACGCAGCGTGCCATGATCTCAGGCAGATGCCCGCCATGACCACCGATAAAGACGGCATCAGGCCGCGGATAGAGTGAGAGATCGACCTCCAAGAAGTCACCGATCACGCACTGCATGCCCGCCGTCCCCCAGCGTCGGCTATTCTGCTCAAAGATCTCGCGGCAGGCGCTTCTCTTTTCAAAGGCAACCACATGCAAGTGCGGGAACTGAAGCTTCGCTTCTACAGAAACAGAGCCCGTGCAGAATCCAACATCCCAAAAGACACGCGCCTCACGCAAGTCGAGCTGCGCGAGTGTGAAGAGGCGTATAGGGCACTTCGTCAACATCTTTCTGCGACCATCGAGCAGGGAAAGCTCATGATCAGCAATCCCCAAGGGACGCTTCCTCGCCTGCGTGCGCTGGAGGATCACCACGTTGGGGAAGGCAAAATCAGCCTCGGCTAGCTTGTCTAGACTGAGCTGGGAAACGCGCTCCTGCTCCTTGTTGCCCAGCAGCTCTCCTACAGAGGCTTCATAGTTGCTATAGCCATAGTAAAGCATACGCTCGGCGATGCTAGCGGGAGTGTGTGATTTCCTATCGGTCAAGAGGCCAATCATCTGCTCCCCAGCAATCAAGGCCTCATCTAGCCCTGCCCAATCGCGCCCCGTCAGCGACACCGTACGCATCTGCTCATAGGGCAGCAGGAGGCGATGCGCGAGCATCTGGAGGGAATGAAAATGAGGATAAACGCGCAGCTGCGCCTGCGGGCATAGTCGCTGCAGCGTCGCCGCAAAGCCATAAAACAGAGGATCACCCGACGTGAAAACAATGACCTCCCCTACCCCTGCATAGGCTTCGAATACAGAGCTCATCGGAGGTGTGATGGGAATCCAGCAGTGATCTTGGGGCAAGAGATGAGCCACGAGCTCCCGATGACGCAGCCCCCCAGAAAAGACACGCCCACGCGACAACAAGTCCTGAAGCTGCCCATCGAGATGGAGCGGCTCACAATCAGACATGCCTATGAGATGAAAGAGCATAAATACCAGTCCATCTACAAATCGCGCCCCGGCTGCATGCCCTCCGCATCATCAAAGCTCAGAATGGCATTGAGCAGGCTGGCGGCGAGATTACTACCCCCCTTGCGCCCTTCGATGATGAGCTTTTTGGTTGATGAGAAACACTTTAACCTATACTTTGATTCCTTGACATTGACAAAGCCTACAGGCGCGCCAATCACGCCAATCGGGTTGGCCTTGCCGCGCTTCATTTGGCTACAGAGCTCAATGAGGGCAGTCGGCGCATTGCCAAACACATAGAGAGCCTCGGGGTGCTCCTCCACCGCGAGCAGGATGCCCGCCTGCGTGCGCGTGATCCCCTTCTTCTCCGCGAGCGCGACCGTGCGCTCATCATGCAGATAGCACTTGATCTCAATACCCATGCGTGCCAAGGCCGCCTTGCGCACCCCTGAGACGACCATCGTCACATCCGTAATAATCGTCGAGACGCGACCCTCCGCGCAGGCCCGATGCAATCCCGATACGGCATCCACATCCGCATAAAAGGACTCCTCCAACGAGAAGTCAGCCGTGGTATGAATGGCATGCAAGAGAGCCCATTTCTGATCCAGCGGCCAGCTCTGCTGCTGAAGCTCGCGCTCAATGCGCGAAAAGCTCGCGTGCATGATTTGCTGCCCCAGTGTCTTCTGCGGATCCGTGCGGTCGCGGTAATAGCCGCGTGGCGTGATCATATGCTGCCCATCTTGGCTGAAGTAGCTCTGCGAATTGCCAATTATGACGACGGTGAACATATCCAGCTGCTCGACATCCAGCTCCGCCAGCGTCGTGAGCGAGACACACTGCTCCTCACGTCCCGCCTGACGCACATAGCCTACGGGAGTCTGAGCATCGCGCTGCTGCAAGAAGAGCTCCTTCAAGCGCGCCATCTGCCAGTAACGCTCCCTGCTCTTGGGGTTGTAGACAGCAGTGACAAAGTCCCCCCTGGCCGCGGCTTGGATACGCCTCTCAATCGTCTCCCAATCCGTCATCAGATCGGACATGGAGATCACGCAAAAATCATGCCCCACGGCTGCGCCCAAGAGAGCCGCCGCCTTTTGAAAGGCACTGATACCCGCGACCACCTCGATCTCCACAGGAC
>CAYJOV010000210.1:0-2654 GCA_964371905.1 uncultured Akkermansia sp.
ACTGAAGAGCTCAGCTATACGCGCGAACCATCAGATGGCGCATGAGCTGCTTGATCATGCTGATTTACTCGACTTCCCTGGCGTATCCAATGAGCACAGCTCAGCCAAGCCGATTGAGCACGAGATGCTCAGGGCTGACTATACCGACGAGCATGGAGAAAAGCCCTATCTCGCCTATACTCAGCTACTCAAGCGAGGCAAAACCGCCTCCATCGTCGTGAGTCACGCGCGACATCTCAACATTGATGTCTTCTCGTTGCTCGTGCGCATGCCCGCAGGGACGAGCTTCCCCGCGCAGCCCCATCAGCTGCTCAATGGAGTCAAGAGCTGGTGCAAAGCCATGGGCTCTAGCTTCCCGCCTTCGCAGCAGGATGCAAGACTGCCCATCAATCTCGTACTCACCTTCTCTGCCTCCATTATCAACGAGGTAGACAGCTCAGGCACGGGGCATGCGGGACTGCACGGTGTCTTTAGCCGCTTGGCCAAGATGGGACCTCTTGCCGACGCGCAGTACGTGCGTAGCTTTACGACCAACTACTCTCAATTCGACGCAGGACGCATCCATTGCCAAGACCCTGCACGCCTACGCAGCAACATAGAAGCGATCGCTAGCGATAGCGAGTTTTTAAAATACTTCCAATCCTCACCAGATACGCTCTATGCGATGGCTGAGATGCGCTATGGAGATCATGACTACAGCGATGAGATGGGAGGACGCCTCTATTTCTTCCACGCCGTGCACCAGCAGCTACAGCACTCCAAGCGTCACGAGCTGCTCTCGATCAAGCAAAAGCAACTAGATCAGGCACTGCACAACTGCTTGATGGAGGCCCTACCTCCTAGCAATGACAATGAGGAGCGTATTGCTGATATCGACCTGCTACTTGCAGCTGTACGACCTTCAGAGGAGACACCACATGCGTACTACGATGTCGAGGCAATCAGCCGAGAGGTCATCGAGTTTGTCAATGTTAGCCCCGAGCTACTCGCCCCCCTCCCCTATGCAGCAGGTGAGGTCGCACGCTACATCGAAAGTCAAATACATATCTGGAAGGACGCGGTCAACAACGCAGAGCTGCCCCGTCTCCTAGGCTTCCAGAGCCCTGAGCATCGCATCCGCATTCTCTCCTACATCCTAGATCGGGTGGATTTGACCCATTTGCAGGCTTGGCTCACCAATACTTGCCGAGGCAAGTTGGATAAAAATCAGCGCACGGAGTGCAGACGCCTTGTTGCGAGCTATCTGAGTCAGAGTATTTTCAAATCCAATCAGCAGCTGCACGCCAAGCGCGAGTCTAGCAAGGCTATCACGCTGCTCAACGATATGTCCACGCTAGAGCTTGACAGCTACGCCTATAACCCCTACTACATTTCCATCCTCGCCCCATTCATCAGCTATCTCGAATATCTCAGAAACAATGACCCCAACAACACACGCGGACATTGCATAGGAGACATGGAGCTCGCGCAAATTACAGAGCATATCAACTATGCACCAGAGCTCGAGCATGATGTATCTCTGTGATGCATATAGCCTCTTTTATTATCAATTTACCTTTTCTCTTTATCTATGTCTGATTTATCAAATGACGCCCCAGATCCAACAGTCACCACACAGGCACCTGTCTACTTGAATGCCAATAATGCCAAGCGTCCACCGCTCGTCATGCGCATCTACCCCAATACCGGGCACCACTTCCGCTTTATCGAGCTAGATCCAGCACTATTCAACCTATGCGATGCCTCAAAGAAACTGCGCAAGATATGCAACAACAACAGAATGGCATGGGAGGAATACCAAGATGGCAGCGGCGAGCTCTACAAATGGCTACGCTGGCGCTTTGGCTCAAAGGATAACAAGCCCGGCATGTGGCTAGCCGTCGAGACCAATATTGGCACGATAGAGCGCGGGGATATCTACAAGCAGGAAGGAGTCGCACAGGATGAGCTACCAGAGCAGCCAGAGTGTCAGCCCCCTCCCTACGCCTACGCCACAAAGGGGCAGCTAGGCACCCATCGTGACGACCAGGGCAATGTGCTCGATCACCGAAAGATTGAAATCGTCATCCCCTCGGGACGCCCCCATGAGTATGTACACGTCGCGGCGGTCGAGTTCATCTGGATGCTCACCGAGGCATCGTGCAATGTCGACATCATCGTTGATTTCGGCAATACGCGCACCATCGCTCTCGCCCTAGAAGATAGGCAGGTACCTAATGGCGCCCAAAGAAAGCTCGCCTCCGTCTGCCGCCCCCTCCAATTCCTCCCTCGCGGGGAGGAATACCAGTTCAACGACACTCCCTCTGACCTCACACAAGTGATTTCAGACTCATGGTTCCTCACGCAGGAGTCCATCTTTGCTGAGTGGAGCTATCCTATTCCAGATGTCCCAAAACAGAAATTCAACACCAGCAAACAGTACATACGCACCGAGGGCGTAGATAGCAGTACGGTGACAAAGCTCTCCAATGCCATCCCGTGGAAGAAAAGCTCCACGCTCCCTCCTTACGACGTCATCGAGCGTACACCTCAGATGTTTGTCGATATCACCCCTATCATCATGGGGCATGAGGCAAAGACACTGCTGGCCAATGTTGACCTAGGCGAAGGACTCAATCTCAGCCTCAGCTCCCCCAAGCGCTACTTGTGGGATG
>CAYJOV010000211.1:0-2652 GCA_964371905.1 uncultured Akkermansia sp.
TCCTTCTTGATTAGGTGAGCCAGCACCTCGCTGTCTGATGTCGATTGAAACAGGCTGCCACGATTCTCGAGGTAGTGGCGCAGCTCGTTGGAGTTGACAAGGTTGCCGTTGTGAGCCATCGCAAAGTTGCCGCTGTGGTGACGGAATAGGAAGGGCTGGATATTCTCCATTGCCGAGCCTCCTGCCGTAGAGTAGCGCACGTGACCTATAGCCATCTCGCCCTTCAGAGTCGAGATCTTGGCTTCGGAGAAGACCTCCGTGACCAATCCCTCGCCTCTTTGTCGCGTAAATTCGCTCTCGGAGTCCACCGCCACAATACCACAGCTCTCCTGGCCACGGTGCTGCAGCGAGTGTAGGCCGTAGTAGGTGAGCGAGGCGGCATCAGCCACTCCCCACACACCAAATACGCCACACTCCTCGTGAAGCTCCCTATCGCTTACAAACTCCATCATCTATGCCTTGAGAGTTTGAAGGCGTGCCAAGATCTCCTCGTAGGCCTCGCGAACCTTACCCAAGTCGCGACGGAAACGATCCTTGTCGAGCTTCTCGTTTGTGGTTTTGTCCCACAAGCGGCAGGTGTCAGGCGAGATCTCATCTGCCAGAACGATCTCACCCTGGGCAGTCTTACCAAACTCGATCTTGAAGTCAACGAGTGTGATGTTGAGCTTGTCGAACATCTCGATAAGCACCTGGTTGATGTGCTCGGTCATCTTGTAGATCTGTGCAAGCTCCTCGTATGTTACCGCACCAAGAGCCACTGCGTGGTGGTCGTTGATGAGTGGATCGCCCAACTCGTCATTCTTGTAGCAGATGTCGTAGATGGTGTTCGAGGGCTTTGTGCCCTCCTCGATGCCCAAGCGCTGAGCCATCGAACCTGCGATGATGTTGCGCACGATAACCTCCAGAGGGATGATATCCACACGGCGGCAAAGCTGCTCACGATCGTTCAGAGTCTCGATGTAGTGGGTCTTAACACCAGCTGCCTGCATCTGCTCGAAGATGATGGTCGAGATAGCGTTGTTCAACAAACCTTTGTGCTCGATTGTAGCCTTCTTGATGTTGTTGAAAGCTGTCGCAGCATCCTTGTAGCGGATTACGATTAGATCCTTGTCGTCTGTCAAGTAAACCTGTTTTGCTTTGCCCTCGTAGAGCATTTCACCTAATTGCATAGTTGTAAATTTTATGTGTGTTTTTAATTATTTCTGAAAATATTTTACCGCATTGATAAAGATACTCTGCTCCTTCTCGCCTGCGATATTCTTGAAGAGGTTCTCCTCATAGCGCTCGGTGTGGCCCATCTTACCCAGGATGCGTCCATCCTCGCTGGTGATACCCTCAATTGCGAATGACGATCCGTTGGGGTTGTGTGGCGCATCGGCTGTGATCTCGCCAGCCAAGTCGACATACTGGAACGCCACCTGACCCTTTGCGAATAGCTCCGCAGCGAGCTCATCACTCACCACAAACTTACCCTCGCCGTGGCTCACAGCGATTGTGTGCTGCTCACCCAGCTCGAACGATGAGAGCCAAGGCGACGAGGTTGTAGATACGCGCGTTTGAACCATCTGCGAGATGTGGCGGTTAATATCGTTGCGGAAGAGGGTCGGCGACTCGTCGGTGAGCATACCCAGACGTCCGTAGGGTAGCAGTCCCGACTTCACCAAGGCCTGGAATCCGTTGCAGATACCAAGGATCAAGCCCTCGCGGTCGATTAGGCGGTGGATAGCCGCTGTAACCTTCTCGTTGTTGAGCACCGTAGCGATGAACTTACCACTACCATCAGGCTCGTCACCCGACGAGAAACCACCGCTCAAAACGAAGATGTGGCAGCCATCGATCTCCTCGACCATACGCTCGATTGAGTCAAGCACAGCCTGCGAGTCAAGGTTGCAGAATACGGTCGACACAACCTCAGCACCAGCCTTGCGGAATGCCTTTGCGGTGTCGTAGTCGCAGTTGGTACCAGGGAATACGGGGAGGTATGCCACTGGGCGCTCCACTCTTTCGCCCGAGTACTCCACCTCGCGGTGCGAAGGCTCCGAGCTCATCACCGTAGCGCTGTTTACTCCCTTGTCGGGGTAGATGGTGGCAAACTTCTCAGAGTTTACACGCTGTAGCTCACTGATTGCGAACTCCTCGCCATTGAACGATACTGTTTTCGACTCTACGGTGCGACCAATAAGCGTTGCGAATGGTGCATCCAACTCGCCCTTGCACTCAATGATGATCGAGCCGTAGCTATAGTTGAATAGCGCCTCTGCGGGCATCTCAATCGAGGCGCCCACCTCGTTTCCGAAGCTCATCTTGGCGATAGCCTCCGCCACGCCACCAAATCCTACAGCATAGGCCGATACGACCTCGCCACCCTCGATAAGAGCCGAGGTGTAGCCCCAGATCTCTTTGAGAGCCTCCGTGTCGGGCATTCCGTTGCCCAGTGGAGAGTGTTCGATGATATATAGGTTGTTGCCTGCTGCCTTGAGGTCGGTCGAGATAACTGTGTTTGCATCCACAGTGGTTATACCAAACGCCATAAGCATCGGTGGCACGTTGATATCTTGGAATGTTCCGCTCATCGAGTCCTTACCTCCGATCGAGGGGAGCGATAGCTCGAGCTGCATCTTCAGTGCACCAAGTAGCGATGCCAATGGCTTA
>CAYJOV010000212.1:0-2639 GCA_964371905.1 uncultured Akkermansia sp.
CGGGGTTATTTTTCCACTAAGTCGGTCTTAACAAAGAAAAAAATCATGTACCCCACACCTCCAAATAAGGGGTACATAGTAAGGGCGCACGCAAACCAAAAATGATTGAATAATAGCAATATCAATCCTATTCTCTGTACTGCAAACATAAGGGTTGTGACGGTCATTGACTGTCACAACCCTTTTACTTTGCCCTGTTACGTGATTTAGGATTGATAATTTAAAAATTACCATAGGTTAATAAGTCAGGATACGCGCTGGACATTTCGACGTATTCTGATATGATAGAGGTATATGCGAAAACACATATTGCTATATATGCTAATGATGGGGCTCGCGAATGGTCAGGACGTACAGAAGATAGCCAACAACCTATCCGTAGGTAAGACTATCTCTGCTGAGCAGACGCAATTGCCCATACCATTTGTTAAAGACGCTACTGTTAAACTTCTTGGCGTAGACTATGAGGAGATCATTAGCGAAGATGGAGCGATCCGTCCCGTGCTTTCTCCCACTCGTGTCGCAGTGAGTTTTGAGGTGTCAAAAGGCAATACGAAAGCGATCAGTAAGGATTACTTCATCGAGGTCATGCCTGCTAAGCCCATTCCCACTGGTGTGAATGCGAAGCCCTCCGTCATCCCCGAATTGCTCCAGTGGCGCGGCGGCAAGGGTGAGTTCAGCTTTGTCGATGCCAAGAATGCCGTCCAGATTGTCGGCGCGAGTCCCGAGCTGCTCAAAGAAATCAAAGCCATCGTCCCTCAAGGTCTCAATCTGAGCAAGACAGGGACAGCCAAGCTCAGCCTCAAGGTGACTCCCAAGGCCACCGCTACATTGGGCGATGAGGGCTACACGATGAAGATCACCCCCACGGCTATTGCCATCGAGGCGGGCACAGAAAAGGGTCTCTACTGGGGGACGCGCAGCTTGCTCCAGATCCTTAAGCTCAACAAGGGGAAGGTCCCCTGCGGTGAGGTCGTCGACTTCCCCCGATTCAAGATCCGTGGCTTCATGTTCGATGCGGCGCGTACGCCATTCACCATGAGCAGTCTTGAGGAGATTGTTGATACGATGTCATGGTACAAGATGAATGACTTTCACATCAATCTGAACAACAATTACATCTTCCACGAGAACTATGTGGACGCGGGCAAAGACCCCTTCAAGGAGAGCTACGCGGGCTACCGCCTCGAGTCGGATTATAAGAATGCGAAGGGCGAGACCCTACACTCTCAGGATCTCCACTACAGCAAGAAGGAGTTCGTCCAGTTCATCCAAGACTCGGCGAAGCAAGGGGTTGCCATTGTCCCCGAGATCAACAGTCCTGCGCACGCGCTGAGCTTCACCCGCATGCGTCCCGATCTCATCTACAAAGGTCCCATGAACAATGAAAAGCGCCGCTGCGAGATGCTCGATGCCTCGCGTCCCGAGACGCTCGAGTTCGTCTCCAGCATCCTCGATGAGTACTTGCTGCCTGATAAGAAGACGGGCAAGGCGGTCTTTGAGGGGCTCACCTTCCATGTCGGCTCGGATGAGTTCTACGGCACACCCGAGAGCTACCGCAAGTACACAGACTCCATCCTCAAGTACGTCAAGAAGCGCGGCTACCAGCCACGCGTCTGGGGCAGCCTCAACAAGAAGCAAGGCCCTATCCCCGTCCTCGCCGAGGGCGTCCAGCTCAATCTCTGGAATGGCGGCTGGGCGAAGGCATGGGACTCCATCAATCAAGGCTTTGATATCATCAATACCGATGACGGAGCACTCTACATCGTCCCCTTCGCGGATTACTACCGCATGGACAAGAATCAAAAATGGGTCTATGAGCACTTCAAGCCCAACCACGTCGCCAGCGATACGGTACCCTCGGGGCACCCCCAATTCCTCGGTGCGACCTTTGCCGTGTGGAATGACATGATCGACATCAAGCACCCTGGCTACCACTTCCGCGACATTGCTGAGAGCATCAATAGCTCTATCGCCATCGTCGCTCAGAAGACATGGAGTGATGAGGTTGTGCCTCGCAGCTACGATGCACACCGCGCACTCGTGCCCCAGCTGGGTTACTTCCCCGTAGCGCCTAAGAAGCTGGAGAAGGCGATTAATCTCAAGGATGTAAAAGCACCTACGGCTCTGAATGGCGCCTTCGTGAATCCGAACTACCACCTCACCGCCGAGATCGAGATCAACCCCAGCGCCGCTGGCAAGCAACAGATCCTTCTCAGCGATGGTAAGGCTGCCTTCATGCCTGTCATGGCTGATGGCCGCGTGGGCTTCCGCCGTGACGACACACTGAGCTTTGCCTACGACTACAAGCTGCCCCTCGGCAAGCGTGTGAAGGTCGAGCTCATCGGCACACTGGGCAAGACCCAGCTCTGGGTCGATGGAAAGCTCGTCGGCGACAAGCCCGTGCTCACGACCTTCAAGAGCACTCACAAGGAGAAGATCTCTACCTTCCCCCTCCCTCTCAAGACGATAGGTGCGAAGTGGGACGGTAAGATCTATTCTATTCAGGTCACGCAAAAGCCTTAATTTCCGGCATCATTTACGAATAATAACAAGAGCTGTGAGTATTGTCTCACAGCTCTTTTTTGTACGCTAGGCATGGTGTACCCGCTGGGGTGAAAGTCCCCAATGAGCCGCGA
>CAYJOV010000213.1:0-2636 GCA_964371905.1 uncultured Akkermansia sp.
TTCTTCCATCTTGGAGGCTCCAGCGTCCGAGCAGATGGCGATGGCGTGCATGGGGGCTTTTGCCTGTGCGAGCCATTCGCGCAGGGTCTGGGCGAGCAGTGCGATGCTGGGGACGAGGAAGAGGATGCTGCCGCTGCCTCCCGTGTATTCTTCTGCGAGGCGTAGCGCGGTGAATGTCTTGCCTGTGCCGCATGCCATGATGAGCTTGCCTCGGTCGTGCTCGCGGAAGTGGGCGATGACTTTGTCAATGGATTCTCGCTGGTGGGGGCGTGCTTCGTACTTGGGCAGGAGTTTGAGATTGCTACCTTCGTGTTGGGCGCAGGCTTGCCAGTCGATGGGGGAGCTGGCGAGCTCGTTGACTCCGAGGCGTGTGCAGGGGATGCTATACGAGCGTATGGTCTTGGTGAGCTTGTCGTTCCACTGGTCGGTGGTGTCGACGATCATGCAGGTGGCAAAGGAGACCTCGCCTATGTCGGTCTGCCATGTCATGGGGATGCACGCGCCGAAGGTGGCGACGTCGCTGACGGCGAGCTTGTGATCCGCGCGGTAGCATTTGCACTGGATGGCGCAGTACTCGCCTGTGGCTGCCTCGCGGGCGACGAGGTCGACTCCCTGATCGGCGCGTCCGCCTCGGTAGGGCCAGTCCATCCACATCCATACGTCAGAGAAGCGTTCTTGGTACACGGGGTCTATCTCGAGGAATCGCTTGATGAGCAGCTCGAATTTCTTCCCCTTATCGGCTTCGGAGTGGGAGTGCTGGCGGAGGTGCTCGATGATGGAGTAGAGGGCGGACATAGATGAAGGGATGAGGCTGACCTATAGTATCTATCACGATGGGCTAGATCAAGCTCAAATTGATGGTGCTTCAGGGTATTTAGAGTCGGTGTTGATTCGGATGCCGAGATGCTTGCTGGTGCTGGGTAATAAAAAAGCGAGTTCTGATTCGAACTCGCTTTTTGCCTTCGTCAATGTAAAACTAGATTTTGTTGATTTGACGGCAGGCTTTGACTGTATTGACCATGAGCATGGCGATGGTCATGGGTCCGACTCCACCGGGTACGGGGGTGATGTAGGAGCAGAGCTCCTTGACCTCGTTGTACGCGACGTCGCCCACGATGCGGTAGCCTCGGGGGCGGTCGGGGGCATCGATGCGGTTGATGCCTACATCGATGACGACGGCTCCTTGCTTGATGTAGTCTGCTGTGACCATCTCGGGGCGTCCGACGGCGGCAATGAGGATGTCCGCGCTGCGGCAGAGCTCGGCGAGGTCTTTGGTGCGGGAGTGGGCGATGGTGACGGTGGCGTTGGCCTTTTTGCTCATGAGCAGGTGAGCCATGGGCTTGCCGACGATGTGGCTGCGACCGATGACGACGGCGTGCTTGCCTTCGGTGGGGATGTTGTAGGCCTCAAGGAGCTTCATGCAGCCGAGGGGGGTGCAGGGGACGAAGCCGTCTTCTTCCTCAAGGACGAGCTTGGCGACATTGAGGGGATGGAAGCCGTCGACGTCCTTGTGGGGTGCTATGGTGTTGACAACGGCTTCTTCATTGATGTGCTTGGGCGGGGGGCTCTGGACGAGGATGCCGTGGATCTTCTCATCGGCATTGAGCTCTTGGATGAGCTTGATGAGCTCTTCCTGTGTTGTTTCGGCTGGAAGGGCGTATTTGCGTGAGTGCATGCCGAGCTCGGCACAGGTCTTGACCTTGGAGGCGACGTAGACCTCGGAGGCGGGGTCATTGCCTACGAGGACGACTGCGAGACCGGGCTGGTGACCTAGGGCACTGAGTTGGGCTATTTCTGTCTGGAGCTCGGCGCGGATGCGTGCCGCGCTTTCTTTGCCATCAATGATGTTACTCGTCATAGTTGTTATCTGTGTGGGGGGAGTGGGGGGAAATGATTCTGTGGTGTTACTTGCCTACGGGCACGATGCGCTCGCTGGATTCAAAGGCTGGGAAGTCGGGTGTCCCATAGGAGAGCTCTGCGCGGACGCGCTCGACGTAGTGCTCCATCTGCTCATCGGTGAGATCAGCTGGGACATGTATGGGCAAGCCCCAGCGTAGATTGACGCGTGAGAAGGGCTTGGGGATGACGAACTTGTCCCACGCGGAGTTGATGCGCCAGTAGGAGGAGAAGTCAAAGGAGAGCGCCATGATGGGTACTGCTGTCACGGAGGCGAGGCGTACGATGCCCGAGCTGACTTTGTAGATAGGCCCCTTGGGGCCATCGGGTGCCATGCACATGCTCGAGCCGCGCTTCACCGCCTTGCACATGCCCATAAAGACGGCGACGGAGCGGCGGTTTGTCGAGCCTCGTATGGTTTTCATCCCAAAGCGCTCTGCTACGGCTGTGAGCAGGGCTCCGTCCTTGCTCGCGCTCGTGATCATGCTCATGGGCACGGGGCTGCGCAGCAGGTATCTGTAGGCGTAGCAGGGGAGGAGGGTGCGATTGTGCCAGAGGGCGACGATGCGCTGCTGCTTGCCCGCCTGTGCGCGCTCGGCCTCATCGGCGAAGTGGATGCGGTAGCGTATGGTCAGCGAGATGAGGCGTACGAGTATCCAGATGAGAAAGCCTGCGGGCTTTGCATACCAGCTGCTGCGTAGATCGGTGTGGGGGGATTTGGCCATGATAGGGAGATGGGG
>CAYJOV010000214.1:0-409 GCA_964371905.1 uncultured Akkermansia sp.
GCATCGCTCAGATCCAGTCCACACGCCGCTGGGACGACGAGCGCGGTGAGAGCATCGTCATGCGCACCAAGGAGAATGCGCACGACTACCGCTACCACACCTGCCCGGATCTCATCCCCGTCCATCCCGCCCCCCTCTTGGAGCGCGTCAAAGACCAGCTCCCCGAGCTCCCCGACGCCCTCCAGCAACGCCTCATTGCCCAGTACCAACTTCCCGAGAGCGAGGCCAACACCCTGCTCATCGACAGCGAGGTCTGCCAGTACTTTGAAGCCGTCGCCCCCCTCTGCGCGACACCCCGCAAGGCGGCGAGCTGGATCATCAACAAGCTCAGCACCGCCCTCAATGAGCGCGGCTGCGGCATCGCAGAATGCCCCATCTCCCCCGCGAAGCCCGCCGAGCTCATCGCCAT
>CAYJOV010000214.1:460-2602 GCA_964371905.1 uncultured Akkermansia sp.
AAAGACCGACACCGCCGCCCTCGAAACCCTCGTTGAGCAAATCATCGCCGCGAACCCCAAGCAAGTCGGCGAGGTCAAAGCGGGCAATATGAAGCTGCTCAACTACCTCACAGGTCAGGTCATGAAGGCCAGCAGCGTCAAGCCCAATCCCAAGATCGTCACCGGCATCATCACGGCCAAGCTCGAGCTCTAAGGCAGGATTCACTCAAACAAAGCGAGAGCTCACCATGCCTCGCGCAGCTGCGGCACCTAAGAATGTATCTCCTCTTTGACTGCAACAACTTCTTTGCGAGCTGCGAGCAGGTTCTGCGCCCCGACTGGAGAGCACGCCCCCTCATCGTGCTCTCCAACAACGACGGTTGCATCATCTCACGCAGCGCGGAGGCGAAGGCGGCGGGCTTTCTCATGGGCGAGCCCTACTTCAAGTGCCGCGCGCGCATCGAGCAATGCCGCGCCATTGTGTGCTCGAGCAATTTCTCCCTCTACGGCGACTTCTCCGAGCGCATCATCAGCATGCTCGAAGACTCCCTCCCGTGCGTTGAGCAGTACAGCATCGACGAGGCCTTTGCCCACGTCGATGACGAGCACTTCAACGACTGGGAGAAAGAAGGTCGCGCCCTGCGCCAACGCATACGACGCTGGACAGGCATCACCACCAGCGTCGGGCTTGCGCCCACCAAGACCCTTGCCAAGCTCGCGAACGAGCACGCCAAAAAAGCCCTCGACAAGCGCGGCGTTTACGCCCTGCGCAGCCCCGAGGACTGGACAGATCTGCTCAGTCACACCCCCGTCTCCGACATCTGGGGCGTGGGGAAAAAGCTCGCGCCCCGCCTCCGCGCGCTCGGCATCCACAGCGCGCAAGACCTCGCCGAGAGCAGCCTTGAGCTACTGCGCCGCCAATTCGGCGTCAACGGTGAGCGAATCGCGCTCGAACTACGCGGTCAGGACTGCATAGGCGATGAGCCCAAGAGCACCCGAGGGCAAATCATGGTCAGCCGCTCGCTCAAAGAAGGGATCAGCGACTGGGGGCAGCTGCGCGGCGTGCTCTGCCAATTCGTCGAGAAGGCCTCCCGTACGCTACGCAAAGAGGGGCTGCTCGCCCGTGATGTGCAGGTGCTGCTACGCACCTCGCCTTTTGATCATCACAAGCAGCAATACTCCAGCAGCCTCACGCTGAGCCACGCCCACCCCAGCGACGACACACGCCTCCACACCCAAGCCGCTACGGCTCTACTTGAGCAGGTGTATAAGGCTGGCTTTGACTACAAGAAAGTAGGCGTCATCCTCAGTGGCCTCATCCCTGCCGAGTCCTTCCACCCCACCTTCGATCATCCGCATCCCGCCAAAAGCCCTCTCATGGAGACGCTCGACGAGCTCCAACGCGCGGGCCACAAGGTCCACTTTGCCAACCACACCACCGAGCAGCTCTGGCACCGCTCCCACAGCACCCCCGCCTACACCACCCGCTGGGACAGCCTCCCCGAGGCCTTTTAGGGGAATCGGCGTTTGATCGACGTTTCCAAATTAGATTGACTTTATGCTATCAATATCCTAGTATCTACAGCAAGAAACGCATCTCATGGAAATTAAGTTACAAGGTATTGGTATCTTCAAAAATTCAACCTCGATCAAGCTCGACGGGTTAACAGTCATTTCTGGCGAAAATAATTCAGGAAAGAGCACCGTTGGTAAAGTTCTCTACTCTATCTTTGAGTCGCTATCAGATATTGAAAACAAGATATACAACGATGCGGCGATTCAGACCTACAACGATCTCAATAGACTCAATACTTCATTAACTCATTTTTGTGCGATACAGCAACACGTTACTCGTGACAAAGACAATAAAATTAAACACGTCCATGTAAGTTTTACACCTGAAAAGCTTATGACAAGAGATTATGAGATTGATTTCTCCAGCAAAAAATCTCTGTTCACCTCATTACAAAAGTTTCTCATCCTAATCAAAGGAAAGTTAGACGCTGTTTCTCAACAAGATCACCTTAAAGCAGAACAAGATAATGACTCTGAGGATGATTTATTTTTAAAAGTATCTCAAAAAAAACGTTTTTATAAACTAAAAGAGTCGTATGATGCTATTGAAGAGCAATTCTACAATCTAAGCAATGGGCATGATTTTTT
>CAYJOV010000215.1:0-2586 GCA_964371905.1 uncultured Akkermansia sp.
ACTTCAAATTCTACTTCTTCGACTGGATGAGCCAAGCCGAATACCAGCTCCCCCAGACCACCTACCAGCCCAGCCCCAAACACGAAGACTACTTCAACGGACTCGAACGCCGCCTCGACATCAGCATCACCCCCGCCCAACGCGCATGGTACATCACCATGGAGCGCACCCAGCGCGCCAAGATGAAGCAAGAATACCCCAGCGTCCCCGAAGAAGCCCTCTCCCCCATCATGGACGGCACCATCTACTCCGAGCAAATAGGCATCCTGCGCGAGCGCGGACACCTCGCCGCCCTCTACGAGCACGACCGATACCGCCCAGTCTACACCACATGGGATCTAGGCATAGGCGACTACACATCCATCTGGTGGATACAACCCAATGGTGCGGGGAAATGGAATGTACTCGACAACTACACCGCACACGGAAAAGCCATCACCCACTACATCGACATCCTACGAGAAAAAGACGTAGCCTATGGACGCTGCGCAGGCTGCATCACCCCCCACGATGGCGCACGCCGCGACTTCACCCTCACCTCCTTTGACGACCATCTCCGCAGCGCAGGCTACAGCGTCACCAGCGTCCCCCGCACCTCCAACATCTGGGACAGCGTGGAAAACACCCGCGCCCTGCTCGCCGATGCCATCATACACGCCCGCTGCTCCGATCCCACCATCTGCGATGGCAAGAGCTACATGCCCGGAGTCGATGCCCTCGCCAACTACCGCACCCTCCCCGCAGGCAGCCATGGCGCACTCAAGACCGCCCCCCTACACGACCTCTGCTCCCACGCCTGCGACTCCCTGCGCACCTTCGCCGACGGACTCGCCCGAGGACTCCTCAGCCTCCATACCCCACAGGCGCAAGACTTCGCCCCCTCCCAATCCTCCTTCGTCCAGCAATTTTTATCCTAAGTAACAAAACATCAACACAATGAAAAGACTAGCATTCAACGGCGGGGAAATCTCCCCCAGCATGAGCCTACGCTCCGACATGGACGCGTATCACCGCAGCTGCTCCCAGCTTATCAACTTCGACCTCGCCCAGACAGGCGGCATCACCCGCAGACGCGGCATGCGCCCCCTACTCGCAAGCCCACTCGCCTACAGCATCCTCATCCCCTACACCTACGACGAGACACAAATCTACCTCATCGAGCTCTCCTCCGACACCCTCATCATACGCAGCAACACCGACGGCTCAGAGCACAAGCGCATCGACACCGACGGCAGCTGGCAATTCGGCACGCTCGAGCGCGTCCGTTGGGTACAGATCAACGCCCTGCTCCTCCTCTTCTCCGATGTCTGCCCCGTCATGGCACTACGCCTCCAGCGAGACGGCAGCTGGACACTCGCCCCCTTTGAGTTCAAAAATCAGCCATGGTACACCATCGACCTCCAAGACCACCCCCTCACCATAGCCAGCACCCCCGATGATCACTACCTCGTCACCTTTGACCCCCAAGTCATCAGTGACGACAGCGACCCCGAGCACGGCGAGCGACTACGCGCCTCCTACTTCACCCAGCAGCAAGAAGCCTTCGAGAGCTCACGCACCCTACGCCGTGACATCAGCATCATCACCTCCATCACCCCCAGCAGCAGCTACAGCCCCGAAGACAAGCTCGCCCTCCATGGCGACATCTCCAGCGAATACTACATCTGCACCAAGGACTTCACAGCAGAAGACAGCTTCGTCACAGGACTCATCAGCCCCGCCAACTACCCCGACAACTTCCTGCCCGCCGAGAGCCTCGACGGCTTCGACTCCATCGTCCCCATCTACGGTATGACCAGCGGCAGAGACTACCAGAAAGGCGACAAGATAGCCCTCCAAAGCGGCTACTGGGAGCTCTACACCTGCATCGCCCCCTTCACAGCCTCCCACTACATCGCAGGCTACCACGAGCCCCGCCACTACCCCTCCCACTTCGTACGCGGCATACCCATAGGGGAAGCTCTCTCCTGCGGGGGTACATGGCAATTCTATTGCAGCGGCACATGGTTTGGTAGCTACGACGTACGCCGCAGCTACGACGGACACGAGCTCACAGGAGAATGGGAAGACATGGGCGAGAGCTTCTCACGCATAGGCTCATCCTCCAATACTGGCATCACAGGCGATGAGAGCCAAGACCCCAGCCACCTACGCCTTTTCATCACCCGCACCAAGTACGTAGGCAACAACAGCCTCGCGGGAGGATGGCCCGCCGACTCCTGCTCCAATCGCCTCATCGTCCCCTCCTACAAGCACGACATGATCCTACGCTGCCAGATGATAGACGAGGACGACCCCAGCACCGCCCGCTACTACGACGAAAGCCAAGTCCCAGTCCCTGTAGAAGGCAGCATCAGCACACGCGACTGGAGCTGGCAAGCCTTCGGCGTACGCTACGGCTACCCCACCTCCGCCGTCCTCCACGAGTCACGCCTCGTCATGGCCAGCACCCGCATCCAGCCCCAAACCCTCTGGTTCTCCCGCGTCGATGACCTCAACAACTTCGCCACAGGCAATGACGACAGCGCAGGCATGCACCTCACCATGTCCACCAGCACGCAGAGCCCCATCTGCTGGATCTACTCA
>CAYJOV010000216.1:0-2585 GCA_964371905.1 uncultured Akkermansia sp.
GGCTTCATCGAGGTAGGGCAATCCTTCTTGCAGGGAGGTCGAAAATTCTACTTGCTGGAGCCCTACATCATCGAATGCGAGGGCTACATGCCCTTTGTGATCGTGCTCGCGCCCCCTCCACGACAGGGGCAGTACTTTGACTACTCCGCGGCGCTCAAGATGATACGCGAGCTGTCCTGAGAGGATTCCCCGTGCGCAAGCTTGATCGTATCCTGAGTATCTTGCTATGAGAGAAAAACACGCTTCGCGCCATCTTTGGCTAGACAGAGTGAGGCGAATATGATTTACTATTCACACACATTCGACCATACAATAGACAATCATATGACCTCTTATACGATTTTTCAGCGTGCGGATGATGAGACTGTCGCTCTCATCCTTGACTGGCTACGCAATCAGGAGCGCGGTCTCTATCGCGCCGCTATCAATGAGCTCTCTGCTCTCAAAAAGCTCCGCCCTCAGTACATCAAGCAAAAGCCCCTCAAAGACCAGTTTGAATGGCTCAAAAAGATGCTTTCTTCCAAGCCCGCCGAGACCATCGGTGATCACCTGCTCCAAGTCTGGCTCGTGCGCAAGCAGGAGGGCATGCTCGTGAGCTTCCTCAATGCTCTGGGCATCGAGCACAATGGACATGGCATGGTCGAGGGCGATCTCCCCGATAGCCTCGATGTCGAGAAGCTCAAGCCTGCGGTCACAGAGCTCTTTGACAAGAGCCCTGCGGGTGTGGTGTCAGTGTATCTCCAGATGTTCCAGAATCAGACCAAGGGCGGCTGGAGTGAGCTCCAAGAGATCCTCGACAGTGAGCCACGCTTTACGCTGGCTGGTGAATAAGATCACTTCTACTATTTCTTTTTATCGCCGTGCTTGTAGCTCAAGCACGGCGTATGTGTATCAATGATGATGAGCATGTCAGATGACGAGCGATTCATGCTTCTCGCGATGCGTGAGGCGGAGAAGGCGCGTGAAGCGACCGAGGTGCCCTGTGGCTGTGTGATTGTCAAGGATGGCCGCGTGATTGCCCGCGGTTGGAATCAGGTCGAGACGCTCAAGGATGCGACGGCGCACGCCGAGATGCTCGCGCTCACAGCGGCTGAGTCCGCCGTAGGTGACTGGCGCTTGGAGGGCTGCACCCTCTATGTGACCAAAGAGCCATGCCCCATGTGCGCGGGGGCTATCGTACACTGCCGCCCCGATCGCGTCGTCTTTGGTATCCGCGATCCCAAGGGAGGAGCGTGTGGTGGCTGGATTAATCTATTGGATTCCAATCCTCCGCTCAATCACCGCTGCGAGATCACGGGAGGCGTGCTGGAGGCAGAGTGCTTGGAGCAGTTTCAGAGCTTTTTCCGCGCAGCTCGCGCCGAGGCCAAGAGGCGCAAGCGCGCGGCGCGCGAAGCCGAAGAAAACAACGAAGAAAACAACGAAGAAAACAACGAAGAAAACAACGAAGAAAACAACGATCCATGCCCCCAAGTCTAGAACTCTACCTCCATGCGCAGGGTAGCTGGATGGATGAGGACTCTCTCCCCACCCTCCAAGAGGCACTGACGCGCCTCGTCGATGAGCTGCTCAGCCTCCCCGTAGGTCCCGATCATGTGCTCTCCACCCTAGAGGTGGTGGAGCTCAATCTCGTGGATGATGACACGATCGCCGCCGTGCATGGGGACTTTCTCCAAGACCCGACCCCGACGGATGTCATCACCTTTCACCATGGAGAGATCTTTGTGAGTCTGGATACGGCGCGTCGCTACGCTCAGCAGCATGAGCTTGATGAGCAGGAGGAGCTCTTTCGCTACCTCGTGCATGGATTGGTGCACCTCCATGGCTATCTCGACGATACCACGGAGCATCGCGATGCGCTTTTTGCTGTGCAAGAGCCGCTTGTCGCGCGCTATTGCGGCACAAAATAGCCTCGCTTCCCGAGAGAAAGCGAGGCTAGGATGGGTGTGATGGATAAAAATCTTAAGAGCCGAGTTGCGCCTCGATAAACCACATATTCTTCTCAAGGTTGGCGAGTGCTTCTTGCAGCATGGCAACGGCGACATCGTCTTGGAGGCTGTCATCCGTGGTGATCTGGCGCAGGTACTGAGACATACCAGCGAAGCGCTTGAGCAGCGCGTTGAGGTGGTCTTCTACACTGGAGATATCGGTGGGGTAGGGCTCATAGCAGCTGCATGTGGGGCCGGTGAAGATCTCGGGCGTGCCCATGGCGATGCCACCGAGCTGGACGACGCGCTCGGCGATGTCGTCGGCGTTGGTCAAGAAGCTGGCGTTGACGGTGTCGAGCAGTTCATGAGCGGCGAGGAAGTTGGGACCACGCAGATTCCAGTGTGCTTGCTTGGTGAGCAGCGCAAGAGTGAGGAATTTCTTCAACAGATCATTCAAGACGGGGATGCTTGCTTCCTTGACTTCGGTGGGAAGCGCAACTAGTGTAGGACGTATAATGGGAGATGTCATGATGTTAAAGGGGGGGATTATAGTGATAAGTAAGGAGCATGTGCTTCCTCTCTACACCCAGTATAGCTGAATTGTTGAAAATGTCAACTAGAATCAATCTAATTAATAGAGTTAGGGTATGAAAATCAATG
>CAYJOV010000217.1:0-2574 GCA_964371905.1 uncultured Akkermansia sp.
AATACTAGCTTCCTTATCGAGTGAGGCAATCATGATACGATTCTGACGGAGTGCCCAAAAATGCCCAACTGCAAGCGTGCTGCTTGCGTTGGGCTTTTGACAATCTGTTCGTAGGATTCTAGCTGAGCGGTACCATGATGGTTTGCTCGCGATTAGGTCCGACACCTACGGAGCTGACGGGGCAACCGACCACTTCGCCGAAGCGCTTGACATAGGCGCGGCATTTCTCGGGGAGCTCTTCCCATGTGGTGCAGGAGGAGGTGTCTTGCTGCCAGCCTTCTACTTCCTCATAGATGGGGACGCAGTCTTCCCATTGCTCAATGAGCGCGGGGGGGTAGAGCAGGACTTCCTCACCGAGGCGGTAGCCTGTGCAGATCTTGATGCTTGCCATCTCGTCAAGACCGTCGAGATTGGTCATAGCCATTTCATTGAAGCCATTGAACATAGCGGAATAGCGCAGCACAACGCCGTCAGCCCAGCCACAACGGCGAGCGCGTCCAGTGGTAGCACCGAACTCACGACCGAGTCCATGAAGATAGTCCGAGATCTCTTGATCTTCTGTCGCCATGGGTCCTGCACCCACGCGGGTGGTGTAGGCCTTGCACACGCCAATGATCTTATCTATGCGCGTCGGGGCGACGCCAGAGCCTGTGCAGCAGCCGCCAGCACTCGTATTGGACGAGGTGACGAAGGGATAGGTGCCAAAGTCGATGTCGAGCATCGCACCCTGTGCTCCTTCAAAGAGGACGACCTTGTTCTGCTTGATCGCATCGTTGACAAGGGGGATGGTGTCTGTGATGTGGGGGCGCAGGACATCGGCGGCGGCCATGATGTTGTCGATGGTCGCAGCTGGGTCAGCGGCTGGCCAGCCGAGGCGCACGAGCTCATCGTTGGCTGTCTTGATGCGAGCTTCTAGGACTTGGAGGAGGCGGTCGCGGTCGATGAAGTCGACCATGCGTATACCGATACGGCGCGCCTTGTCGGCGTAGGTGGGTCCTATGCCTTGCTTGGTGGTGCCGATTTTTTGATCTCCGAGGGCTTCCTCTTGCGCGGCGTCAATCTCACGGTGGATGGGGAGCACGACGTGGGCGCGGTTGGAGATGCGGAGATTCTCGGGGGTGACGCTGACGCCACGACCACGCAGCATCTCGATTTCTTCGACGAGTGAGCTGGGGTTGATGACAACACCATTACCAATGATGTTGAGCTTGCCTGGCCAGAGTATACCCGAGGGGATGAGGTGGAGGACGTATTTCTCGCCCTTGGCAATCACAGTATGCCCTGCGTTGCTGCCGCCCTGACCGCGTACCACGCAGTCGGCTGTCTCGGTGAGAAAGTCGATGACCTTCCCCTTGCCTTCATCGCCCCATTGGGAGCCGATTACAAGTGTATTCATAAAATTATTCGCTTGGTGGGGATTGTTGATTCAAGATTGTGTGTACGCACCAGCCTTGAAATCCTCAATAAGACCGATGAATTCGTCAAAGAAATAGGTAGCATCCTTGGGACCAGGAGCTGCCTCGGGGTGGTATTGGACGCAGAAGACGGGGATGGTCGTGTGACGTACGCCCTCGATGGTGCCATCGTTGAGATTGATATGGGTGACTTCCACATCGGCGGGCAGGCTATCAGGATCGACGGCGAAGCCGTGATTCTGCGAGGTAATGGCGACCTTACCCGTGCGTAAATCCTTGACGGGATGATTGCCGCCGCGGTGGCCGAACTTGAGCTTGAATGTCTTGCCTCCGAATGCGTGAGCGAGCAATTGATGCCCCAAGCAGATACCAAAGACAGGAAGCTTGCCGAGCAGCTCCTCAATCTGTGCATGGATGCGAGGCAGTGCCGCTGGATCTCCCGGACCATTGGAGAGGAAGAGACCATCGGGATTCATCGCAAGGATGTCTGCAGCGGGTGTGTAGGCGGGAACCAAGGTGACACCAAAGCCCGCGCGGCGGAGGTTGCGCAGGATGTTGCGCTTGATGCCGAAGTCATAGGCGACGATGTTGTACTTGATAGGAGGCAGCTCGCTGTAGGTCGTCATATCGCCAGCTGTCTTGTTGGGCAGCTTCCAGTCGCGTGATTCTTCGTTCCACTGGTAGCTCTCTGTTGTCGAGACCTCTGTCACAAAGTCACTGCCGCTCATGGGTGCCGATTGGCGAGCGGCTTCGACTGCCTCTTGAGCATTGAGCTCGGTGGTCAGGCAGCTGCGCTGCGCGCCGTGGGTGCGCAGGTGCTTGGTGAGTTTACGCGTGTCGATACCCTCGATACCGAGGATGCCATGACGAGCCATCCAGTCGCCCAAGGGCTCGTTGCTGCGCCAGTTAGAGTGAAGGCGGGCTAGTTCACCAATCGCAAACCCGCGTACCTGTGGACCTGCGCTTTCATTATCTTCTTCGCAGATGCCATAGTTTCCAATGAGTGGGTAGGTCATCGTCACGATTTGACCACGGTAGGATGGGTCAGTGATGATTTCCTGATAACCAGTCATAGAGGTATTGAAACAGGCTTCGCCTGTCGTTGTCCCCGCGGCTCCGAAGGATGTTCCTTCGAATGTTGTTCCGTCTTCTAATGCAA
>CAYJOV010000218.1:0-2511 GCA_964371905.1 uncultured Akkermansia sp.
TGCCTTTGCCATTGAACTCTTCCTTGGAGCGGCTGCGTCCGAGCAGCGAGAGCACGAGATGCTTGAAGGTACGTCCGAGGCCTTTGACGAAGGCGACGAGGTAGATCCTGTCAGCCAACGAGAATTTCGGGCGTTTGATGGGGGTGTAGGACATAGAAAAGGAGGGGGAAAGGGCTTGGGGGATTACCTGACAAAGTACATGATGGCTGCGGTGAGCAGGATGTTGACGACGGCGATCTCAAAGAAGACCAGCCAGCTGAGCTTCATCACCTGATCCCAGCGGAAGCGGGGCAATGTCCAGCGTACCCAGACGAAGAAGAAGACGAAGGCGACGAGCTTGATCAGGAAGGCGACAAACTGGGCGATGACGACGAGCCAGCCAGCAGCAGCTCCGAGGCAGCTTTCCCAGCAGGTGGCAGCGGCACTCTGTCCGCATGCAGCGGCCTGTGCAGCCCAGTCGGCAAGGAAGACATCGACGCCGAAGCCAATGGACCAGCCACCGAGGAAGAGGGTGACGACGAGCGCGGAGCCTACGACCATAGCGACGTACTCGCCCATGAAGAAGGAGGCGAACTTCATCGAGGAATATTCGGTGTGGTAGCCGCCTACGAGGTCGGTTTCACACTCAGCCATATCAAAGGGCGTGCGGTTTGCCTCAGCGAAGACGCAGGTGACAAAGACGATGAAGCTAATACCCAAGGGGGCGAGCAGTGCCCAGCGTTGCAGGCTCAAGCCCTCGCCCCAGAGGGGGAGCAGCGTCCAGCCGTGATTCGCCTGTGTGGTGACGATCTCTTGCAGGTTGAGCGTGGAGAACATCATGAGCAAGGGGATGATGGAAAGCCCCATAGCGACCTCATAGGAGATGAGCTGTGCCGTGGCGCGCAGACCGCCGATGAAGGGGTACTTGGAGTTCGACGACCATCCCGCGAGGGTGAGGCCGTAGACGGCGAGTCCCGAGACGGCAAAGATCCAGAGGGCACCGACATTGAGGTTGGCGACGACCATGTTGATCGTTCCGAAGACGGTATCGACTTGGGAAGAGAAGGGAATGACGGCAGCGGCGATCAGAGGGGGACCAAGCACGAGCATGGGGGCGGCGATGAAGTAGCCCTTGCGCACGAAGCTGGGGGTCATTTCTTGCTTGAGGAAGAGCTTCGCGCCGTCAGCCATGGGCTGGATGAAGCCAAAGAGGGGGATTTCGCGGTCGAGGCGCAGGAAGCGCAGCACCATCCCTATCTTGCTATCGGCGGGGATGCCGAAGTAGTCAAGCCATTTCTTGAGGGGTTGCTTTTCCTTGCTGCCGAATCGCTTGAGCAGATGGATAGGGACACCCGCGCGGTTGGGACCGGGGCGGTCTTGGATCCAGCCAGCGACACGACGCTCTGTCCAGACAGAGAGCACGACAAAGAGGAGGAGGACGGCAAAGACGACGACGAGCTTGACCAAGGTGGTGATGAGATAGAAGATAATCTCATTGCCCATCACGCAATTCCAGCAGTCGATGAGGTATTGTATCATGTAATCAGGAGGGGGGATGGGGCTAATTGGCGTTGCGGGTCAGGAGGGGAATGGTGACACCTGTCTCGATGACGGGCTTGCCTTCGTTGCCGATGCGTGCCCATGTCAGGTCAGCGAGGGGCTCGAATTCTTCTGCGAGGAGGGGGAGGATCTTGCGGGCGGAGTCGAGCAGAGCGAGTCGCTCGTCTTCACATCCCAAGAGCAGCAGGAGATCGCGCAGGATGCTCCAGTCGTCGCGGGATTGTCCCATGGGCTCAAGGGCGCGATTGAGGCGCTGGATGCGGCCTGTGACGTTGATCATCGTGCCGTATTTTTCGGCGGGGGTGACACCAGCGAGGACGACATCGGCGCGCTCGGTGGTGGCGTTCTTGCTATGCGAGAGGGCGAGCAGGTAGTCGAGCTGCTTGATCTCCTCGGGGGTGACTCCAGCGAGCTGGGTGATGTCTTCTCCGAGCGCGAGGACGGCGCGGATGCGGCCGGAGCTGATGCCGGAGCAGATGCCTTCGAGCGTGGTGGAGGACTCATTGATGATGAGCTGTGCGCCTGTGCTGTTCGGATTGCGGTCGGCGCTGATGAGCATGCCGTCGTCTTCTCCACGGCGGGCGACGGTGGCGATCTCGGTGATTCCGAGCTGGGCTGCGAGTCGCTTGACGAGGTAGAGCTCTTCATTGGTCATGCGCGCGGAGGCGATGATGGCTGTCTTGGAGGGCTCGCATTTGCGCAGCTGCTGCGCGGTGAATTTGAGTGTTGCATCCCAGACGGAGGAGCGGAGCTCGGCCTTGGCATCGGTGCGTACCATGGCGTTGAGGAGTCGCTCATCGCTGTTGATGTACTTGTAGTTGAGTCGATGGCTGTCGGGCATCCAGCTGCGGTTGACAGCTTCGTTCTGACGGGGGGTGATGCGGTAGACTTGCTGGTCGCGTGTCCAGATGTTGATGTTGGTGCCTGTGCCGCAGTTCACGTCGATGGTGGGGGTGCTCTTGAGGAACCAGA
>CAYJOV010000219.1:0-402 GCA_964371905.1 uncultured Akkermansia sp.
TGGCGGCGAGCAGATTGATATTCGCGCCTTGAAGGATAAGACCAAAGAGTTTATCCTCAATGTGAGCGATTCAGAGGATTTGCCCGAAAAAGAGGTCAAGGAGATCGAGACACCTGCGGGTGTTTGGGAGTATCCAGTGAGTATGGGTGTTGTGTCGCTTCAGACTACTCGCGAAACAGGCTATGAGGTCTATATCGCGGTTCAGGATGAGTTGACAAAGGCCTTTAATGAGGTACGTGATGAGGTGTCAGTACGCAGATTTGGCAACAAATTCGAGGATTTGGAGCCTGAGCAGCGTGACGCTTTGGTTAAGGCTGTTCCGATGAAGATCTCGGAGGCTGAGCCACGTCAAATTAAAAAGTAAGAGACAGATATGGCAGTAATGAAAAAGAAGGGCAACAA
>CAYJOV010000219.1:439-2498 GCA_964371905.1 uncultured Akkermansia sp.
GTTTGCCCCCAATCTCGACAGCATCGCTTCCTGATGTTATCTTTATGATCCTCTTCTTCTTTATGGTCTCTACGACTATGCGCGAGCAGGAGTTGTTGGTACGCTACAAGCTACCTACAGCATCTGAGGTGCAGAAGTTGGAGAAGAAGTCTTTGGCGAACTATATCCACATTGGTCCTCCATCGATGTCGATGCAGGCTAAGTTTGGTACAGCGCCACGTATCCAGCTCAATGATTCGTACAGAACAACTAAGGATATCTTGGACTTTATCTCTGCTGAGCGTGATAAGCTCTCGGAGCAGGATCGTCCTTCGATGAGTACGGTTATCAAGGCTGACGTGGGTACTAAGATGGGTATCATCACTGACGTTAAGCAGGAGTTGCGTAGAGCTCAAGCCTACAAGACTATCTACTCTGCAGGACGTTCGGTTGAGAACTAATCCTTTGAGGGTTTAATAATTGGAGCGATGGCCATTTGGCTGTCGCTCTTTTTCTTGTTTAGAGAGTCTTGATGGAGGTGAAGGGGCTTGAGGGTTATAGGGGTCTTGATGATTGAGATGAGAGTTGGGTGAGTTGTATCCTCTGTGGGATGCTTGCGCCTTTGATATGGCTGAAAATAGATACCCCCACCAGTGCATTGATACCTGGTGGGGGTAGTTGTTTGAAGTAGTTGGCGGTGGGTCTATATCTCGCCGCTTATCTTTTTTAGCATAGCAATCTCCTCGGCCCAACGGCTCTCGTCGGGGGTCTCGAGGATTAGCGGTATGTCGTCAAAACGTTTGTCGGAGGCGATATACTCAAAGCAGCTCATTCCGATCTCGCCCTCGCCAAGTGGGGCGTGTCTATCTACGTGGCTGCCAAGTGGGCGCAGCGCATCGTTGAGGTGCATACCACGAAGATATCCAAAGCCAACCACAGAGTCGAACTCGGCGAAGGTCTCATCGCAGGCGCGTGGTGAGCTCAGGTCGTAGCCTGCGGCAAATGAGTGGCAGGTGTCGAGGCAGACTCCCACGCGTGACTTATCCTCTACGCCATCGATTATTTGGGCGAGGTGATGGAACGAGAATCCTACATTTGATCCCTGGCCGGCTGTATTCTCGATCACGGCTGTCACCCCTTGGCTCTGTGCGAGAGCTATGTTGATCGACTCGCTGACTCTGCGTAGGCACTCCTCGAGAGGTATCTTACGCAGGTGCGACCCAGGGTGGAAGTTGAGGCGATCGAGAGAGAGAGCCTCGCAGCGCTGCATCTCGTCGATGAAAGCTGCGCGTGACTTGTCGAGCCCCTCCTGCTCGGGGTGTCCCAGATTGATTAGGTAGCTGTCGTGGGGTAGAATGTGGTTGGGGGTGATGCCCGCACTGCTGCAGGCGGCTTTGAAAGCCTCGATGCTCTTGGGGGTAAGAGCAGGTGCGCTCCATTGGCGCTGATTCTTGGTGAATAGCGCAAAGGCGGTGGCCCCTATGGCCTGAGCGTTGCGTGGTGAGTTCTCCACACCACCCGAGGCGCTTACGTGTGCTCCGAAATATTTCATAAACTTCTCATTTTTACGTTATATATGTGCGACAAATGTAGCTATTTTTCAAATATATTTGTAAATTTGCAGCTGTTATTTTTACTTTAGGGATATAATATTATAGTAGGAATTATGAAATTTCAGAGAATCGTCTTGCAACTTATACTCCTTCTGGTGGCAGTGCCAGCAGTAGCTCAGATGGATATTATAACTACGGATGCTGAGTCTCAGAGGGTTAGGTTCGAGAATAGAATAAGAAATACAGATGTCGAGAGTGACTACTACTCTCGAGCCAAAGAGCGTGCCATTAGGGCTGCTATTCGCAAGGAGCGCAACTTGCTGCAGATCAGCGGAGGGTTGCAGGGCTCACTCACGCAGCTCAATGAGTCGTGGATCGAGACCTCGGGTGGTGATAACACCATCGCGATATTGGGTACTTTCGACCTAAATCACATCTATACCAAGGGGCTATTTAGGATTCAGAGCAAGCTTAGCGCCAAGTTTGGATATAACCGCATCCGTATCGAGGTGCCCACCGATGTTGAG
>CAYJOV010000220.1:0-2400 GCA_964371905.1 uncultured Akkermansia sp.
TACTTCCTTTTGTTGAATGAAAAATAAGATTTTTCACCCAACAAAAGAAAGGTTTAATATTGATGGTTCTAAGTACGAGTACTCGCCCTTTTTTGTTACATTATCTGTAGCCAAAGTAATGCGTAGCCTAGCCTTCGTCCTCCACCGCGCAGGAGTCCTCCTCCTGCGCGCCCTCGGCAAAGAGCTCGTAGGCGATCGAGTCCGCAATCACCACATCGGCGAACTCCCCTACAGGCAAGCTCGGATCGACATGAATCGCCCCATCCACATCGGGCGCATCCCACGGGCCACGAGCCACACCGGGGCTATTCACCAGCACGCGCACCGTCTGCCCGATCGCCTCTTGGCCTATCTCATCGGCAATGGCCGATTGGAGCATATTGAGCGCATTCACACGGCGACGCTTCGTCGCATGATGCACCTGTGAGTCCATCTTCGCCGCGAGTGAGCCCTCCTCGCGCGAGTAGGAGAAGACCCCCGCGCGCTCAAAGCGATACTCACGTAGGAAATCCATGAGCTCCACATGATGCTCCTCCGTCTCACCGGGCAGCCCGCTGATGAAGGTCGTGCGTATCCCCATACCGGGCACACGCGCGCGCATCTTGTCGAGCAGCTCGCGTATATACGCACCATCCGTCTCGCGGCGCATCGAGTCGAGCAGGTCATCAGAAATATGCTGGAGCGGGATATCGACGTACTTCACCACCTTCTCACAGCGAGCAAAGGCGTCGATGAGCTCATCGCTCCAATGCGCGGGGTGGGTGTAGAGCACGCGAATCCAGAAGTCGCCCTCGATCTCATTGAGCGCGTGCAGCAGCGTGGCGAGCGAATCGCCCTGCGAGGAGTCCACACCACTGGTCTTTGTCGCGCGCTTCTTCCATCTATCCATGCCAAAGTAGGTCGTGTCCTGTGCGATGAGATTCACCTCACGCACGCCTTGCTCCACCATGCCGCGCACCTCGCGTACGATGCTGCTCTGGGGACGGCTGCGATGACTGCCGCGTATGCGCGGGATCACGCAGAAGGCACAGGCATGATTGCAGCCCTCCGAGATCTTGACATAGCTAAAGCTCTCCTCCGTCAGGCGGTAGCGCATCGTGGAAAAGTCGGGGATCAGCGTCGAGCGACGCGTCGCATAGATACGCTCCGCGCGCCCCTCAAAGAGAGCCTGCGCGATATCGGCGACATCGAGGAGCAGATCCAGCCCCATGAAGACATCCACCTCGGGCAGACTCTCCGTCAGATCCTTGGCGTAGCGCTGCGAGAGGCAGCCCGCGACAATGATCTTCTGCTCTGTGGGGCTCTCACCACCCTCACGCGCGCGACCCGCGGCGATGATGGTATCAATAGCCTCCTGCTTGGCGGGGTCGATGAAGGCGCAGGTATTGATGATGAGCAAGTCGGCCTGCGAGGGCTCGACCTTGGGCCCCCAGCCAGCCTCTACCAAGCGACCTGCGATGAGCTCGGAGTCCACGAGGTTTTTCGAACATCCGAGTGAGATAAGACCAAAGCTATGTGACATGCCCCCTTATACCACACTTGCCCCGCTACGAAAAGAGCAAATAAGCGAGCGATCCCATCTCGCGTGCAGGGAGGGCGAGATGGGACAGCCCTTCCCGCTACTCACTGGCGGGGGAGACTTGCTTGAGAGCTTTGAGCCTCGAGTACTCATCGTCGGGGAAGAAGGCTTTTACATCAATGTACTGATTTTCCATGAGCTCTAGCCAAATCAGAAGTTCTTCGTCGCTTGCCTTGATCGGACCATGATAATGAAGGGTCACGAGTATCATAGCCGCCATGGGGCAGTTATTAGAAACAGCCTGACGAGCCAAGGCGATGGCTTCTTCAACCTGTCCCTTCTGGAACACATATCCTGCGTGGATTGTTTTTGCCATGCTGGAGCCCTGATCTGCCAGTTTTTTTAAATAGGGAAGGGAGATGGTCTCAGCATCTGGGATAGGTATCCCACCCATCATGAGCGTTGCAAGGGCGAATTGAGCCTCGAGATCACCTTTGTCAGCCAGTGCTTTCATACCAGGGAGAGCCTTGAGCATCAGCTGCTCTGCCTTTTTCTTGTCTTCTTTCACCCCTTCACCTTGACTGTACATATCGGCTAGGGTGCACAGAGCGTACGCATCACCTTGATCTGCCATTTTCTGCAGGTGCGGGAGAGCCTTGGCAAACAAATCATTGGCTTTCTTGCTATCATGCATAACAAATAGATCCCTATTAGGATGGTAAAAAGAGCCCAATTCGTACCGGGCATAGACATGCCCTTGCTGCGCAGCCTTCTCCAGCCAAGCAAAGGTTTGTTTATAGTCTGTGGGTACGTAGAGCCCTAGTAGATGAAGAAAAGCTAGCTTGTACTGCGCCTCGGCATCTCCCGCCTGCGCGGCGGCT
>CAYJOV010000221.1:0-1257 GCA_964371905.1 uncultured Akkermansia sp.
ATATATGATTTTTTTTTTGTTTTTCAACCCTTTTAAGGTTGCGATCTATAATATCTTTACTACTTTTGTGTCGAATTAGTAAATACGACAGTGGAGGTAAGATTAAATAAATATATTAGCGACTCGGGCTACTGCTCGCGACGTGAGGCCGATCGCTACATCGAGCAGGGCTTGGTCACAATCAATGGTCGCGCAGCAGAGGTGGGTAGCAAGGTCATCGCAGGCGACTCGGTCAAGGTCAATGGCAAGCTCATTCGTGCAAAGGTGGCGGGCGATAGAGTCTACATTGCGCTCAATAAGCCCGTGGGTATAGTGTCGACCACCGACCCAGCGGAGAGAGATAATCTGGTGCGATTTGTCAACTATCCTACACGTATATTCAACGTGGGGCGCCTTGATAAACCCTCCGAGGGGCTTATCCTACTCACCAACGATGGCGATATTGTCAATAAGATTCTGCGTGCTGCCAACAACCACGAGAAGGAGTATGAGGTGGTGGTCAACAGACCCATAACAGCCGACTTTATCAAGAGGATGGGTGGCGGAATCCCCATCTTGGGCACGGTGACTAATCGCTGCCACATTGAGCAGACCTCGAAGTGTGGATTTAGAATCATCCTCACCCAGGGGCTCAATCGCCAGATTAGGCGTATGTGTGAGTATTTGGGTTAAGAGGTGACACGCCTCAAACGCACGCGTATTATGAGCATTACCCTCAAGGGCCTACCTACGGGACACTGGCGCGAGCTTTCGCGCGAGGAGGTCGCCAAGCTCAACCGCCAGATCGAGGGCTCAGACTCGAGCGAGAGCGCTACACCTCAGGAGTTGCGCACACGCAGGGTCGAGAAGCGACCACAGCAGAGCTTCAAGACCTTCAGGGGGCAGAGATCAGCGCCCACTAAATCAGCGCACTCAGGGAAATCATCATCTTCAGACAAGCCATCCTCCACAAGAAAACCTCAGCGCAAGAGGTGATACTTTAAATTGAAATAGGCTATCTTGAATCAATCTCAAGATAGCCTATTTTCTATAGTCGCACGACTCTACTGCTCCCTCTTGCGGACGATGCGCACGGTGCTCTGTGTAGCCTGACGAACATATACGTTCGGTGTGTAGGCATACTTATTGAGTAGCTCCTCGCTGTAGCCGCGGATTGTGAGTAGCTCCATATCGTGGCTCGCGAGTACATCGAAGCCATCGTTGTGGAGCTCCTTGATTAGCTCGTCGATACGCCACGAGCTATCGACACACAGCGTG
>CAYJOV010000221.1:1267-2335 GCA_964371905.1 uncultured Akkermansia sp.
CGAGTTATGGATCAGATTGGTCTTGATACGGTAGCGCTCCAACTCCGCGAAGATCGTAGCGAACTTCTCCTCCAGCACGAATGAGAAGTCGCGCGAGCGGATGGTGAGCATCACCTGACCCTTCTTGAGAATCAAGATCGGTACATCGACCTTTGCCGAGGTGCCGCGAATAACTGTGCCAGGCTTGCGTTTGTCGCCAAAGGGACGAACGTAGAGCGGGATATTCTTGTTCTGTAGAGGCTTGATGGTCTTAGGGTGAATGATCTGCGCACCGCTATATGCCAACTCGATGGTATCGAGATAGTTGAGCTCCTTGATCTGCTTGGCATCGGGGAAGATCTTAGGGTCGGCATTGAGGATGCCATCCACATCTTTCCACACTGCCATCGACTCAGCGTTGAGGATATTTGCCACAACGGCAGCCGAGTAGTCTGATCCCTCGCGACCCAGGGTGGTGGTTGTGCCATCGGGGGCGCTACCAATGAAGCCCTGACTGATGAAGATGCGCTCAGAGGCACCCTCCATCTCCTTTAGAAGAAGTAGCTTCGAGAGATCGATATCCACCGATGCATCCTTGTGACGCTGCTCGGTGCGGAAACCCTTGCGCATATCGATCCAGCGGTTTGAGGCCCCTACCGAGTTGAGATACTCCGAGATGATGGTGGTTGATAACAACTCGCCATACGCCACGATACAGTCATACCATAGCTCCGCATCGTCGCTCTTATACTTGGTCTGGGTTGCAACCTGCTCGTGCTCTGCAAATAGCTTCTCGACACTCTGAAGGGTGGTGGGTTTATGGAATAGTTCGTCGATTATCTGAGCGTGGTAGCTCCTTAGCGCTGTGATGTGCTCCATCGAGAAGGCGCTGTCGGACCTCTGTAGCCCTTCGAACACTGCCTCCAGTGCGTTTGTTGTCTTACCCATCGCCGAAACGATGATAAATAGATTCTGCTCATCGCTGATAATCTTGTGGAGGTTTCTAACTCCATCGGCATTTTTGACCGATGCTCCACCGAACTTGTAAACTCGCATTTTTTTATTTATAGATTGTGTTAGTAGTCAAAT
>CAYJOV010000222.1:0-2326 GCA_964371905.1 uncultured Akkermansia sp.
GCGCGCAGGGCGAGGAGGTAGACGAAGGGCTTGAGCGTGGAGCCCGCCGAGCGCGGTGTGGTGGTGCCGTCGAGCTGGCCACCTGTGGGGTCGGCGCGATTCGCGCTGGCGACCGAGGCGAGGACTTCGCCGGTCTGGTTGTCGATCACGACGACGGCGGCTTGGCGTACGTTGCGCTTCTTGAGGAGGGAAATTTCTTCTTTGACGACCTTCTCGGCGTGGTCTTGGAGGATGGGATCAAGGGTGAGGATGGCGGGGCGGTGGCGTAGATGGGCGGGCGCATGCGACTGGGGAGGGCGCAGGCTGAGGGGGAGCTTTGCAAGCGCGCTCTCACCGAGGCGGTGGAGGATGTGATTGCGGGCTTCGAGGGCGCGCTCGGGGTGCTTCCACGGGCTATAGTAGGTGGGGGAGCGGAGCTGGGCGATGAGGAGGGCCGCCTCGTGGAGCTGGAGCTGGGCGGCACTCTTGCTGAAGTAGTAGCGAGCGGCGGTCTCTATCCCGCGGCTGAGCTGGCCAAAGTCAGCGTGATTCAGGTAAGCGCGCAGGAGTTCTTCCTTGCTGTAGCTCATCTCGATGCGGCGAGCGAGGAGGGTTTCGCAGAGCTTCGCCCAGAGACTGCGCTCGCTGGGGGGGCGCAGCATCTTGGCCAGCTGCATGCTCAGGGTGGAGGCCCCACTGCGGATGCGCCCTGCGTTGAAATTGTCTCGTATGGCGCGTGCAAGGGCGAGGGGATCAATGCCCAGATGGCTAAAGAAGCGCTTGTCCTCTGAGACGAGCAGGGCGCGTACGACCTTCTCAGGCAGGGCTTCATTCTCAGGGAGAGGCTCTTGGCGGTAGTGGTCGTCAAAGGGGACGGAGGCGAGCCAGCTGCCGTCACGTGCGTAGATGCTGCGATCGGTGAGCTTGTGCTGGAGCTTCTCAGGAATATCGAGGTAGAAGGGGAAGGCGAGCAGACCGAGGGTTGTGAGGCCTAATGGCGCAAGCACGTACAGGAATAGCTTGCGCTTGCTCGTGGAGAGAAGGGGCATGATGGGGGGGGCTTTGAGGGGTATAGGGCAGGGGGCTAGACTCGATAAGTCTAGCCCCCTAGCTGTATTGTTAAGTAGATCTCTATCAGGGGTTGATCGTGATATTGAGCGGCTGGGCGAGACCGTAGATCTGTGGCTTGTACATCTCCTCGGCCTTGGCGGCGGGTGCCTTCATGATACCAGCCTTGGTGACGCGTGCGATGTAGTGTGCCTCCATCGTGTCATTGTGCGACCAATGTGTGACAAAGAAGCGCACTCTGTCCTTGAGGTATTCCTTGCGAGTGATCCAGCTGGAGCTATACCAGCTGTGTTCCTTGTTGCGCATGATGGCATCGGGCAGGAGCTGGCCGGGGACGTCGGGATTGACGGCTTCCATCCCTGCGGGGAGGTAGTCTTCGAGTGCGACGTAGCGGCTTGTCTGCGAGGACTTGGCCGTCACGCTGACGCGTACGATGTCGCCGACTTTGAACTCAGCGGTGGGCTGCCATGTACCATCGGCTTGCAGCTTTTCGTAGCGACGCTGGACATGGAAGCCCTTGTCCACGAGCTGATCTGGCTGCTCCTTCTTCAAGAATCCCTCAGCCGTGCCACTGACGTAGACCTTGCCGCCAGCGCCTACTTGGAAGGCGGGGAGGGCTGCAAGCGCACTCTTGGCGTAGCTCTGCGGTGTGGTGGGGGTGATTTCCTTACCATTGAGTTGTGCTTTCTTCTCCACGAGCTTGGCTCTTGTGATGTAGTCGGCGATCATGATGCCCATCCACGCATTGTCCAGCGTGTTGTTGTAGAGCTTGCTCGCATGCTTGTGCACGAGCTCGAGCATGCCTGTAGCGGTGATGTCTGACTCGGGCATGGCCACGATGGTGAGCATCTGCTTGATGACCTCCACCGAGGGCAGAGAGTAGTTCACCACATTGTCACTTGGCGCGGCATTCTCCGCATTCATCACGTAGACCGAGGCTGTCTCTGGGGAGACGATCTGGGCGACGAGGGCGACGAGCCAGAGCTCCTGCGGGCTGGTCCAGTCGCCTTGCCTCTTGCTAAAGATCTGATGGAGCATACTGCTGGTGAGCTTGCCCTGTGTCGCGAGGCTGTAAATCCAGAGTGGGTTGCAGCGTACGGTGTCTTCCTTTCCATCGGGGGCTTTCTCGACGAGGAGGTTGCGGATGATGGAGGGGATGGTAGCTTCGAGGCTGCGGACAGCAGCGGCGCTGAGCTTGCCTTGCTTGGCAGCCAGCGAGAGGACATGGTAGGCGTAGGCGCTGAACTCGCTGGGCTCGGATTCTCCTGTCCAGTAGGAG
>CAYJOV010000223.1:0-2322 GCA_964371905.1 uncultured Akkermansia sp.
TTTCACCCAACAAAAAGAAGCTTTGATATTCAGATATGCCCATTTGTGCGAATCCCGCAATTTAGGACGAAGTAAAAGGTTGAGAATACGATTCGCGTCGCTGCGCTAGCTCGACATCCTCAGCATCTAGCTTCGTCTCAAGCTGCTCTATCGCAGCTTGTATTTGCTCCTTGACAGTCTTTAACTAATAAAGTTAGAAGCATGTACTTCCTTTTGTTGAATGAAAAATATGATTTTTCATTCAACAATTAACTTCCGCCTGAGTAAATAAACGGCCTGCCTTGCGATTGTGCAAGACAGGCCGTGAAAATTTCCTGATTGTAACAGAAATTCCGCGCGTGCAGGATCAATGCCAGAAGCGGCGCGCTCCGGGGACATTGAGCTTGCGGGATTCTGCCGCATAGCCAAACGAGCCCTTGTCGCGTACATTGGGATCAGCACGACGACGCGGTGCTGCCTTGTCGCTACGATTCATGTAATCGACGATGCCTTCACCAACGGCTTCGGCGTAGTCGACGGCTCTCTCATGATCGGTGAGCATCTGAGCCTGTGGCTTGTTGTTGAGATACGCAGACTCGATGACCACGGCGGGGATGCCACCGTCGTCACAGACATTCATCCAGCCAGCGGCGCGTGAGGCGTCTTCGTAGCGTGTCTGGAGGCTGACGCTGCTGTAGTTGGGCAGATCCTTGATGACCTCAGCGGCGACGTTCTCGGCGAGTTGGCGACCGTTGTTCTTGTTGTAGATGAAGAGCGCAGGCGTTGCGCGTGTCGACCAGCTACCACCAGCACTGTTGTGATGGAGGAAGACCGCGCACGCCGCCTTGTGTGTCACAGCGTAGTCGGCACTGATGATGCCCGCTGAGACGCGGTCGGGGAAGTGCTTGGAGGGGTAGCGTGGCGAGGATGTCTTGGGCTGGCTGAGGTGCTTGACCCCAGCGCGGCTGGCGAATTGACGCAGACGCTCCGACTTGGGCGCATCTCCGCGATTGACGATGACGCAGCGGTAGCCCGCGTCTTCGATCTCTTTTTTCACGTAGTAGCTGTATTCGTACCAGAAGTCCAGTTCGGTGAGTTTCTTGCCATTAAGGCTTGCGGGAGCCTGTGCTCCGCGCGCATTGATGTGGTGCCCGATATCGAGCACCACGAGTTTTCCATTGCCTCCGCCTGCTGCACCTGCGCTGCTGGTGCTGGCGCAGGAGCTCAGAAGGGGCAGGAGCAGGGCAGCCGCCAAGGGGATGAAGCTGAGTTTGCTCATGATTGTCTAGTGGTGGTGTTAGTTTGCAACGATGTTGACGAGGCGTCCTGGGACGACGATGACCTTGCGCACGGTGAGTCCTGCGATGAACTCCTGAATGCGGGTCTGGGCAAGGGCGGCGGCCTCGATCTCCTCTTTGCTCATGTCGACGGGGAGCATGACCTTGTCGCGCAGCTTGCCGTTGACTTGGATGACGATTTCCTTCTCGTTTTCCACGAGGTAGCTCTCATCGTAGCTCGGCCATTCCATGGCGCTGAGCTGCATCTGGGGGAGCTGAGGATAGCTGGCGCAGAGTAGGCTGTAGAGCTCCTCGGCGGTGTGGGGGGCAAAGGGATTGAGCACGCGCAGCAGCAGCACATAGTCGCTCAGTGAGACTTTGTCGGCGGCGGTCATGGCGTTGGTGCACTCCATCATCTTGGCGATTGCGGTGTTGAAGCTGAGGCTTTCGATGTCTTCGCCTACCTTCTTGATGGTCTTGTGTACTTCCTTGCGCACGGGGGTGGTGCCGAGGTCCTCGAGGGTGAGCTTGCTGGAGAGCTCCCATGCACCTGTTTGATTCTCGGTCTGCGCGACGCGCCAGACGCGAGCGAGGAAGCGGCTGACGCCTTCTACGCCCTTGGTCGCCCATGGCTTGACCTCCTTGAGCGGTCCCATAAACATCTCGTAGAGACGCAGGGCGTCCGCGCCATAGTCGCGCACGATGTCGTCGGGGTTCACCACATTGCCGCGGCTCTTGCTCATCTTTTGCCCATCAGCCCCGAGGATGAGGCCTTGGTTGACGAGCTTGTGGAAGGGCTCGTTGGAGGAGACGAGGTCGCAGTCGTAGAGTACCTTGTGCCAGAAGCGCGCGTAGAGCAGGTGGAGTACGGCATGCTCGGTGCCGCCGACGTAGAGGTCGACGCCGCCTGCCTGACTGCCATCACCCATCCAGTAGTTCTCAATCTCGGGATTGACGAATTCCTGCTCGTTGAGGGGGTCGAGGTAGCGGAGGTAGTACCAGCAGGAGCCTGCCCATTGGGGCATGGTGTTGGTCTCGCGGGTGTAGTCCTCACTGTAGTTGATCC
>CAYJOV010000224.1:0-2273 GCA_964371905.1 uncultured Akkermansia sp.
AGATCAAGCAGCTCTCGGGCATGCGCGGTCTGATGGCGAACCCCTCGGGTGGTATTATTGAGCGCCCCATCACGTCGAACTTCCGCGAAGGTCTCTCCGTGCTTGAGTACTTCATCTCCACCCACGGTGCGCGTAAAGGTCTTGCCGATACCGCGCTCAAGACAGCCGACTCGGGTTATATGACCCGCAAGCTCGTCGACGTGGCTCAGGACGTCATCGTACGCGATGAAGACTGTGGTACGCGCAATGGTATCCTCATGACCGCCATCTATGACGGTGACGACGAGGTCGCCTCCCTTGCGACACGCATCTATGGTCGCGTCTCCTGCGAGGAGATCAAAGACCCCACGAGCAAGGAAATCATCGTGGCGAAGAATGATATTATCAACGACGAAGCCGCCAAGCGCATCGAGTCGGTAGGTATCGAGAAGGTGCGCGTGCGCTCCGTACTCACCTGTGAGCTCTCGCGTGGCTGCTGTGCGAAGTGCTACGGACTCAACCTCGCCACAGGCTACAGCGTCAAGGTCGGTGAAGCTGTCGGCGTCATCGCAGCACAGTCCATCGGTGAGCCTGGTACACAGCTCACGATGCGTACCTTCCACGTCGGTGGTGCGGCAACTGCAGCTGCGAATCGTCCCGAATACATCACCAAGTCTGCGGGTCGCGTCATCTATGATGAGAACCTGCGTGACCGCTGTGTTCAAGACGAGGCTGGCAACATGGTCGTGCTCTGCAAGAATGGCAGCATCAAGATCTATGACGAGGAAGGCAAGGAGCTTGAGTCCTACCAGCTCGCGCTCGGTGCTATCCTCAGCGCCAAGGACGGCGATCAGGTCGAGGCCAAGCAAACCATCGCCACGTGGGATCCCTTCGCCATTCCTGTCATCTCGGAAATCGGCGGTACCGTCGAGTTCCAAGACATGATCGAGGGCATCACCTGCCGCACGGAAAGCTCCGAGGGCGGGAACAAGGGTACAACGGTCGTCATCGACCACCGTCAAGACCTCGCCCCCCGCGTCATCGTCCACACAGGCAAGGGCAAGAATGACAAGCCCCGCGTCTACTCCATCCCCACGGGTGCGTATCTCGCCGTCAGCGAAGGTCAGGAGATCTTTGCTGGTACACAGCTCGCCAAGACCCCCCGCAAGGTGCAAAAGACCAATGACATTACCGGTGGTCTTCCCCGCGTCGCCGAGCTCTTCGAGGCTCGCCGTCCGAAGGACTGCTGCACGCTCGCCGAGATGGACGGTATCGTCAGCATTGACGATCTCATGATACGCGGCAAGAAGGTCGTCACCATCTACCGCGATGCCGAGGCACGCGAAGCCGCCGCACGCGGTGGACGTCGCCGCAAGGCCGAGGAGGTAGACGAGGGCGTGCTCTCGATGAAGCACCTCGTGCCCACCGATCGCCACATCATCGTGCATGACGGTGACTTTGTCCGCGCAGGTGAGCCCCTCTCCGACGGAGCTGAGGCCTCCGATGAGATCCTGCGCATCAGCGGCAAGGAAGCCCTCCAAGAGCACCTCGTCAACAAGGTCCAGCAGGTCTACCGCGTCCAAGGCGTGGAGATCAACGACAAGCATGTTGAAATCATCGTCTCCCAGATGCTGCGCAAGGTACGCATCAAGGATCCCGGTGACACAGGCCTCCTCTGGGGTGATGAGATCGAGAACACCACGCTCACACGCCTCAACCGCGAGACGGTCGAGATGAATGGTCGCCCTGCGGATAGCGAGCCCATCCTGCTCGGTATTACTAAGGCCTCCCTCAAGACGGACTCCTTCATCTCAGCGGCGTCTTTCCAAGACACCACCCGCGTGCTGACCGAGGCCGCGACACTTGGCAAGATCGACACGCTGGAAGGCTTCAAGGAAAACGTCATCTTGGGTCACCTCATCCCTGCGGGAACAGGCTTTGGCAAATACCGCAATATCGTGGTCGAGCCAGCCCCCGATGCTATCCCCTTCCCACGCGCCACCTACGAGCGCGAGGATGCCGACGGTATGGGTGCAGATGATGCCATCAGCGTCGGCTCAGACGACTAATCAATCCCGGAAACATCCAAACACACACGAGTCGCTTTCTCCCCCGCGAGAAAGCGACTCCTTGCATCTCGTGACAGCGCACGCTGAGGGGCAGAGCTGCTCTCCATACAGTCGTCCATACAGTTGTGCTACTGTAACTATTCATTGACAGATGAGAAATTCTCTGCTAATCTAAGAACACTGATCATCTGTCTTGATTATCAATTACAACATCACCAAAGAAAA
>CAYJOV010000225.1:0-294 GCA_964371905.1 uncultured Akkermansia sp.
CCAGCGGGTCTGGGCAGCGCCCAGCAGGGTTAAGGGACAGCGTCCCTTACGGGTCAAGGGCAGAGCCCTTGTGGGGTGCGGGGCAAAGCCCTGCGGAAGAGCTGGATCGTAGATCCAGCAGGGCGTCAGACTTACAAAGCCACACATGCCCGTGTGGCAAACCCAGCAACGCACCATCGCCCCAAAGCTGACGCCCCCGACACCGCGCCCGAAGGGCGACAAACTTCCCACCGTGGCAAACGCGAAGCGTCCCCTCCGTTGCACCAAGAGAAAACGCCGAGCAACATCACACCC
>CAYJOV010000225.1:304-2238 GCA_964371905.1 uncultured Akkermansia sp.
CCCTCACAACGCTGGCTGAGCTTCTTCCCATTGACAACACCAACTCAACCAAACGATCACTAGAAAACACGCATGATCGCGCGGCAGCGCGGCTGGGTGAGTGAGGCGACGAGACCCCCTCCCGCCATTCGGACGCAGACAAAAAATCCCCCTCCACGCATCAAGCAAGGAGAGGGAGAAAGAAAAGAGAGCTTGGGCTAATCGCGTCGCCCATCTCACACTCAATCCAGCTGACGCAGCGCAGGAATATCCATACGACGCAGCCTGTCATTGCTCTGCTCCGCGAGCTTGCGATCAAGGTAGATCGTGTAGGGAGGCTTATTCGTACTGATACTGATAATACCATTGGGTGTCGGCTCATCAAGCTGCTTCACCAGCTCTTCAAGAGTATACACAGGCTTGCCGTTCACCTTCTCCACAAAGCAGAGCCCAACCGAATTATAACCCAGCGTCGCAGGCGTAGGCAGGACGGCCGTGAGACCAATGAGCTCCTTGTAGCCTTGCGCGATGAGCTCGTCTTGACGCTTCTCCATCTCAAGATACTCCGCAGGAAGCCCACCGCGCATCTTCCCACGCACCGCGCCAATATAGTCGCTACTAATAGGCTGGAAAAGCAATCCTCCGTGGATGACGTAGCGCAGAGGCTCGCCCGCCTCGCGGTCGCGGAAGATATGCTGGGTCTTCAAATCACGATTCAGCTTCAGATCCAGCTTGATGAGCTTTCCATCGCGCATCACCTCAATGGGGACAGTCGCGCCGACCTGATGCACACCCTGCGCAAAGGCAAAGGCATCCAACGAGCCGTAGAGCGGGTGCTCACCCTGCCCGCGGCTGTCGATGCTCTGACCATCGATCTTGATGATGAGATCGCCCGCTTGGATGCCCGATTGCTGCGCGGTGCCGCCGTGGATGACCTTGCTGATGTAGTAGCCCGCCGTCTTCTCATCCACCTTGAGGTAGCGCAGTAGAACGGGGTCTTTCACAAGGCTGCGCTCCACACCGAGGATGGGTGCTCCGAGGAGGGCGGGGTCGCTTTGCTTGAGGAAATTCGCGATGACCTCAGCATTGACGAGGGTGAGGGTCTGGAGCTTGTCGTTGTAGCTCAGCGCGAGGGCTGCGAGCTTGCCGTCTTTGATCACAGGGAGACCCGCGGCCTCATTGCCGCTCATGGCTTGGCTGATCGCCGCGATGAGACGGGGGGAAGAGTAGCTGCCCTCCGCGCCGCGCTCGACGGTGATGGCGATTTGCTGGGCTTGGTTGCCGCGAATGGTTTTCCAGAGAGTCGCCTCAGAGCCGAGCTTGAGCGGAGAGCCTAGATCGAGCTTGTGACGCGTCTCAAAGAGAGTCTTGATTTCCCCCTTGTCGAGGAGCTCCAGCAGGGTGAGTCCGCGGTCGGGGTCGTGCTTCACGATGCGGGCACTCGCCTTTTGCGCGCCATTGGGCAGGCTGATCTCGATGTAGGTAGCGGCTCTGCCTACCGAGCCGACGGTGAGCACCTGCCCGTCGCCGAGGTAGATGCCATTCGCACTGCTCTGTGAGGTGGCGTTCTTTTGCCATGGGCGGAGAATGTCGTACTCTTGGTGCGTCGCGGTGATCTCCACGAGGCTGTCGATGGGGGTGGCAGGCTTCACCGCGGGAGCGGGAGTCGCCACAGCGGGCGCAGGGGTGGCGGCCTCGGGGGTGGCGGCGGGTGCGGGCTTGGCTGGTACTTTTTTCTTGTCGATGGCTGTGCGCGGTGTGGGCTCACAGCTCGTGAGGAGCAGTCCTAGGGTGAGGCTGGCTGCGAGGGTCGAAAGGGAGGATGATTGCATATGCTTGGTGGCTTGTGTGCGTAGAGAGGGGGATGCTGCTCTGCTGAGATTACTTGGGCTGGGCGTCGAGGCGGGCGGGCTGGGCGATGCCGTAGCTAGCCCAGATGCGCTTGTTGGCATCGT
>CAYJOV010000226.1:0-2080 GCA_964371905.1 uncultured Akkermansia sp.
AGATACACAGAGCGATATCGGTCAATATCCTCCGCGACCATAGTCACCACGCGCGTACAACAAGGAATCGACGACTCAACAAAGAGGAATGAGAACTGCTCCTTGCATTCACCCCCACACTCGAGGAAGAGGTCAATGTACATAGCCGCTTGAATCCCATAGTAAAAATCACTCATATGCTTACACAGCAGAGCCATATTACCCACCTTCACGCTCGTCGTCTTGAGATCCCATATACCCTCCTCCTCGGGGTTGTGAGGCAGCATGTCAACCATGCCAGAGATAACCAGCTCGACGCCATAGCTACCAGATGCAGGAGTCATCACCCACATCGCCACCTGAGGCGTGTACTCATCGCCTATCTCATGATCAAGCAGCTCTTGGGCGTGCTTCACCGCCATCAACTCCGTTCGAGCCTCAGCCTCACAGAATGGCTGCTTCCCCTGCGCTTTGATCTCAGCGAGTAGAGCCTTACCTTCCTTCGTGCGACCATCTGGCTTTTTATCGACGCGCACATACTGCGCATCAAAGAGCTCGGGTGTGAGTAGCATTGTATCCACCAAAGACCCGAACGCCATAGCCTTTGAGCTCTCCACTGGTGCTGCATGGCGATAGCGATAGAGCGAGTCAATAGCCTTCGTGATAGAGCTCTTACTCAAAGAGATCGGGAATCTCTTCTTCGTCTCATGGTACTCATCAGGATGCATCACCCCGATAGCATAGCCCTGCTCCTTGAGCAGACGCTCTACATCATCCCCCGAGAGATGAGGGAGATTTTTTACATCAATCATGCTGCACCTCCTGCCTTAGATAGAGTTGTTCCAAACACCGTGTCAAACTCCTTCGCATGATTCGCTATAGTGAGATTGATAGCCGGCTGCCAGAGCATACCACGCACAGGCATATCAAGATCAGGCATATTGAGGTACTTCTTCATCCAGTTGCAGACATTGTAAGGAGTAGCCTTGCTATTGCCCATCTTCTTAGCAAACTCAAGCTCCTTGACAAGCATCTGCATATCCGATGTCACCGATATATCATCCTGCGCACTATCGAGGTTTAGCGCGGGAGCACCTACAGAAGGCGCAGCAGCTGGCACAGGTGCAGGAGTATCGACAGATTCAGACTTCAGAGAAGGCGCGGGCGCAGGAGTCGGCGCGACTGGCTGTACAGGCGCAGCACCGCGCAATCCCCCGCGCGCACGTGCGGCGCGCATCGCAGCAGCTCGCGGTGCTGCGGAGCTATCATCCCTAGCGGGCGTTACATCACGCATCTCTGCGACAGGTGCGGCATCATCTGCATCACCTTCACCGAGACCAGAGCCCGTGAGATAGTTATGCAGCCACGCCTTCGCCTTACGCTCAGCCTTACCGATGATGGCATCATGCCCCATCATCGCATTCACGCGGATTACAAGATCTAGCGTCTCCTCAATCTTCTCCTCGAGATACACACACGAGATCACCGCCTGCACATCCGCATCGCGGTCTACGCGATCGTAGGTCTTGCCCTCCTTCGTCTTCGCCTTTGTGATCTTCTCAGTGATTTCACCCACCTTGATCTTGATCTTCAGACGAGATAAACCCGCCATCTTTGCCAAGAGGTAGGTAAGCCCCTCCTTCGTCACATACATATTTGAGGCGATAATGTTGAAATGATTCCCCACAGGCATGAGCCCATGCATACATGCCTCCACGACCGCATCGCGGACCACGTGCAGCTTGTAACCTCCCTTGGAGTCCATATCTGTCTTGAATCCAAGACGAGAACCTTGCAAGTCCATGATAGGATGCATAGCCTCCTCCGTCAGAGCTTGACGGAGCGAATGCATGCATTGAGCCGTGACATAGACTTTGGTATAAGCGTTCGCCAGCTGAGCGCATTCTGCGCTCGCGGTTGCGAGCTGATCAAGAGCCTGTGCTACTTGCGCATGCGCAGGCGATAAAGTGATTTGATTTGACATAAAATAATATAGTGAGTTAGTTGTTAATGATTGATAAAGCACCCCATATTGTCAGGGCTGCGAAAATAAGGTAAAGGGCGACCACCCCTGCGATAAAGGCGCGCTCCGCGCGGCGTG
>CAYJOV010000227.1:0-2069 GCA_964371905.1 uncultured Akkermansia sp.
GATAATTGAGATCGATGATGTTATTTTTATAGCGGCAGATGGTTTTGAGGAAAGGGGCGAAGGGTACGCGCACGTCTTCTGTGTAGGGTTGATCGTCGCTGGGGAGCAGGTAGTTGGGCGCGACAATGAGGGGGGATTTGTCGAGCAGATAGCGATTATAGTGGCTTTCCTCATGCCAGCAGGCGATGAGGTCTTGTGCAGAGTCGGCATCCACGCCTTCTTTGATGGAGTACGCCATACGCATGAAGTCTTCTGTACGCCCACCGTTAAAGCCCCCTGCAATGTAAGCGTAGCCACTCCCTATGGGGATGTAGGCGTGGGAGAGTGGGTTGCGCTCGTAGGTGAAGCCTTCTGGCGATGAATCCCCTGACGCTCATCGGGAAATACTTCTTCACCTATGGGGTTTGCGGGGAGGCAGTTTGCGTTGAAAAAATACAGAAAATCGCAATCTGCAAAATGCTCTTGATATTCAATGAAAGTATGGTAGCGATGCAGCAGCTCGTAAGGCCAGCGCAGAAAGGGCTTTTTGATGAGGGTGACATCATCCCCACCTTGCACGCACTCGCTGTCAGTAAAGACGTAGTAGTGAACATCGTGGTTGAGGAAGAGGTTCTTCTTTGCCGCCTGATAAAAGCTATCCCAGAACATGTCATATCTCCCCGTGCAGATGTAGAGAATGCCTACTTTTTGCCTGCGTGCGAGTGGTGGAGCTTGCCAGAGTTGGTAGTGATTATTTTGCACCTGCGTGTAGAGCTCCGCCGCCTCATTGGGGTACTTGAGCATGAGGGAGTCAGGGCTGTGGTAGAGGATGTCTGCCACGTGTTCATTTGTGTGCAAAGAATAGAGCTTGCGCCCACGAAGAAGGGCAGTTTCGCATCCTTCACTATGGCATAGCTCTATCTGCTGCTCATAGCTACTCCACCATGTGGGGGAGATATGCTGTGTGCTAAGAGCGGAGGGCAGGTAGAGGCGAAACTCGCCAGATTGGTATCCCTGCTCGCTGGGAGAAAGTATCTCAGCATCCCAATTGAACCATGCGAGAGTAAGACTGCCGTCCTCTCCTATGCTCCACTCGCCCATGCAACCTGCCTCTTTTCGCATAAAGATACCGTGGGGGTAAAAGAGTAGCTCATCTCGCCAATGTGGGTGACGAGCAAATAAAGTGAAGCTGGGCTTCTTATCTTGCAGTTCGTGCATCACGTGCATGTGGGTTGTTGATAGCCAGTGGGCGGTGATGATGCTATTGTGCGGGAAGGGGGCGGGATAATTGCCAAAACTGAGTCGATCTGAGACGTGGGCTACCTCACAGAGGCTCATAGCAAGCTCTCCGATGAGCACATCCTCTAATCCTGTGTGGGGGAGGGATGCTCTATGGGAAACAATGCGCTCTATCAGAGCGCGCAACATCATATAGCCTGCCCCGCCACTCGGTGAGCCTCGTGTCTCTAACCATGGATTGCCGATGAGGTCAGCGCCAATATTACAGAGCTCCAAGAGGCGTTCTTGGTGAACATAGGTGTCATCATCGCACTTGAAAAGCCAGTCGAAATGCAGATTCTCCAGCGCGTATTCAAAGAAAGCGAGTACTTTCTCAGGTAGAAAGTCATAGAGATCATTGGCGGCAAGTTGCACGCAGTCAGGCTCACGCAGCTCTCCGCCCTCGCCGACAAAGAAGCAGCTCTGCACTCCTGCCACCTGCTGACTCATCCATGTGCTGCGGACGCACTCGCGGCGTTCTCTCGCCTTCATGCAGCTGCATACACCTATGAGGATTTGGGTATCAGGACGTGAGGGGATCGAGCTAGAGAGAGGTGATTTGTAGGATTGAGGCTTTTGCGCCAGCGCATGAGGCATGAGCTCGCGCAGCGCGTGTCCTACAATGCTTTGGGGGTGAATGTGCTCTATGTCGTAGGGTTCTCTGCTAAAGAGCTCGTTCCAAATATGCACAGCCCAAGAATTCTTCAAGAGATGCGAGTCAATGCTCACCTGTCCATCATAGCAGTGTCGCCACACAGTGTAGTGGATGGGGTAGATGCTTTCAGCAGGAGCTGCCTGAGCATTTAATCCAA
>CAYJOV010000228.1:0-2060 GCA_964371905.1 uncultured Akkermansia sp.
GACTCCAGCCTACTTCTGCAATGGCGATGGCGCGTGGGTAGAGTCTGTACTCTGCGAGCTGCTCGGTGTAGAGGTGGATGAAAACGATAGATCGTGATCTTTTTAGCAAGATGATTGAGCGATAGAGCGGAATGTAAATTTTGCAAGGATACTCGAGCGAGGCTCGAAAAATGGAGCTTTGCAAAAGTGTGCAAATTAACAAAATTTATTCCTTGATTAGAAGTCTCTTACAATTTTGCTGTGTGCACCGTTTGCTCCGACGTAAAGCTAGTGTATTAGGTTACACATGAAAGTTCGAATTGAGTTTTGCTTGAGTACTGATCGAGGCTCGAAAATTTAATGAGGTAGCTTTAGAGGAGGCTCGAAACGCTAAATTTGAGGATTCTTCGTGCATGATTTTATTGGTTCTTCATAGCGAGTGTTTTATGGTATTTGAATCCCTAAAGGTCATGCGAATGATGATGCAAACCCTGGCGAGTGCTGGGGTGCCACTGGGGGTATTTTAGAGCCTGTCTTGACGAGCTCTGGGAGCGTTGAGGTGTGCAGAGTGGGTGTAGCGTAAGCTGCTAATAGTGGCGCAATTGGGTAAAATGAAGAGAGGCTAGAAATCTTAGTTTCTAGCCTCTCTTTAGAGTACACGTTTAGGGGCTCAAACAATTTAATGTTCGTAAGTTGTTTCAAGTGTTGGTGTTGTGATTGTGTAATATGCTTAATTTTGTTATTCAAAGTGCTATGCACATGGGTTTTGCTCCTCGCGCAATGGCTGTGCAATAGGATATTGGAGGCTTTTTCCCCAGCGAGTACGCCATGTCTGGCACACCAATAACATAGCCCCCCGTGTAAGGACACGAGGGGCTATGTTGATGACTCTTTTTCTAAACCGTGTTAGAGCAGCGCTTACGCGCGAGTGCGGCGGCGGCGTCCGAGTAGTCCGGCAAGCGCCACGAGGCTCAGTGTGACACTGCTAGGCTCTGGGACTAGGGCGAATAGGATGCCTCCATCATGATCATGAACGGAGTTCACAGCTATGGTCCTGCCATTGATATTGATCGTCACAGTCTCTTCGATGTTGAATCCCTCTGAGAACACAGCGGTAGAGATGTCCCCATAGTCTTTGAGCAAGAGAGCTCCAAAGCCCGCAAGTACATCATCCTCACTGATAGGATACACATTCAGAGTCAGGCTACCATCAATTGTCTTGATATCAGCCTTGGCATTAACCGTGATATAATCATACGAGTTGCCATCAACTGTAGCTCGAGTTGTCTCGCCTGCACTCGTGAACTCAATGGTACCATTTTCCATCGCAATAGCCTGTCCATTGATCTCCGAGTTCACACCCAGGGTGACATGCTGTAATCGAGCATCCTCATCTAGAGCTCCTTTCAGAGTGCCTGAATCTTTGATCGTTAGCACGCTATCAATTGTCACACCTGCCTGAATATGCAGAACACCTACATTATCTACGGTTATGTCATTGCTCAGCTTGCCCGCTTGCAGATTCATATAGCCGTTTTCTGTCACGAGGATGTTGTTGTCACCATCGCCGAGTGAGTCTGCGCGCTCTGCTTGGACTGTTGCCGTATTATAGACAGTCAGGTTGACTCGCTTGAGGAATGAGCTCGGCGTCAATGTACGAGTTGTATTTCTCCCATCATCGCCTAGCAGGAGCTCACCACCGTAGACGTTGATCGTCTGGTCTGAGACCTTGTTGTTAAACTCGACTCTCGAGTAGACCACCGCTGAGCTCCCGCTCCCGCTAGAGCCCGACGCAGCGTCAGGATTCTCCCCATCAGCTGTGCTCTCAGCTGCTGTAGGAGTCTCAGTGTTTGCCTTGAGATTAATATTGAGAATTTGCTGATCTCGTCTAGGCAATCTTTCACCTTCTGTCGAGGATCCGGTAATGCTGTCGTTGATTACGATGACATTGTCCCCAGATGCTTCGAAGTTGATAATAGATTGGCTAGCTCCGACATAGACTTCATTGAGTGCTGTATTCTCGATGGCATTATAGGTCTTGGTCTTTCCACCGTCTGTTGTCGTATAATTGCCCTCAAAGA
>CAYJOV010000229.1:0-2052 GCA_964371905.1 uncultured Akkermansia sp.
GCACGGCATTGGTGAGGATGATGATGCGCTCGGGGGGGATGATGCCGCTGAGGCGTGTGATGGCTTGGGTGAGCATGCTGCCCTTGCCGTCAAAGTCGAGTAATTGCTTGGGCTTGCTGTTGCGTGAGAGTGGCCAGAAGCGCGTGCCGCTGCCACCAGCGAGGATGAGCGCGTAGTGATGGGGATTCATTGTGGTGAAAAAGAGCTGATGTGGATAAAAAAAGCGATGCCCACCCTAGGAAAAAGGCAGGCATCGCGGTGAAAGATGTTTTAGTCTTGGCGTGGGCTGGGATTTCTGTGCCAGTTGATCACACCCTTGGCCACGGCGTAGAGGTAGGCCACAAAGAGGACTCCGAGGAAGATCATCATCGAGATGAACGCACTGGGATTGTGCATGACGACGGATTTGAACTCTACTGCCCATGGATAGAGGAAGACGACTTCTAAGTCGAAGATGAGAAAGAGGATGGCAACGAGGTAGAACTTGATGGAGAAATAGGCGGGAGAGCCTGCCCCCTCAGGCACGACACCACACTCATAGGGAATCTGAGCCGCTGCACGCGAGCGCACACGACGTCCAAAAACCATGCTCAGGACGATGATCATGCCAGCAAAGCCAAAGCCAGCGGCTACTTGAATGAGGGCGGAAAAGTATTCTTGAAGCATAACGTGAAGTTGTGTGATTTATAGCAATCTTGTGCGTCCTTGTCAAGGTCAAATCATGAGCGGGAGCTCATCGGGGTCACTGTTATCGGGCCAGAGCCCCTGTGAGATCATGAATTCGGACCATACGTAGGTCATCTGCTCAAAGTGGAGAGGATTGACGTGAAAGCTCATCAGCGTGTGATCGACGCGTGCACCGAGGTAATACTCTACCTTGTTGCCAAAGGTATTCCACTCATTGCAAAACCACTCGCTCGCCTCAATGTCTTGCAAGGGATCGCGCTCCCCGTGCGCGCAGAAGAGCGGGGGGAGGTGCTTGCGTATGCGCTTGGAGGGGTTGAAGCGGTGTGGGTGGCGCGTCTCAAAGGAGATGTTGAGCATCTGTGCCTCGGGAGACTCAGAGTCAACGATGCCTCGGAAGATAGCGAGAGCCGCAGGCATGGGAGGAAGCACGAGGGGCTTGCGCCAGTCAAGTAAGCGGCGACGCTTCGCGCGCGGCATCCCAATATGCAAGGCCATGAGTGCCCCTGCATCTGCCCCTGCTAGCGTGATGTGACTCGTGCTAATATTGAGAGCCTCTGCGTTATTGCGCAGCCAATTCCAGAAGTCCTTCCCATCTTGGAGTATCTCCTCTCCGCGCAGATCGTAGTGTGCACGCGTCCTGTACTCGGGTATGAAGAAGGTGATGCCACGCTTGGCAAAAAAGAGTGCCCATGGAATGACCTCCTCAAGGTAGCTGCGCATCCACATACCACCGTGAAAGAAGGCGATGCAGGGCTGAGAACCCTCCCGTATCACTGTTGGCTCATAGATATGCACATGCAGCTGCATGCCGTCATTGAAGGTCTTCCAGACGAGGCTGCGTGTAGCCTGCATTTCTTCGCAGCTGCGAGCGGGTGGGGGCGTGGGCGAGGGGGGCATAATGGACAGAATGGGGGGAGGAAGCTCACCGAGGGGTGACTAGTATGCAATGATCCAGACAGAAAATCAAGTCTGATGTAGATTTATCTTCATGATGATGCCTGATAGAGTGTTTTATTGTTTTAAAATACTAATAATGAGTATATGTGAAAAATATAATAACTCGCCCTATCAAGCTATGATATCTCAAGCTTATCGCGGAGGCGTGGACTTCTCTTAGCGGACATGTATGGTGCTCGTGGCCTGCTCTCCTGTCTTGGGATCGACGACCTCGATGGTATGCTCACCAGTGTGGAGACGTGCATACCAGATGCCTTGCTTGCGATAGATGAGGAGGGTATCACTTCTCCAGTGGGCGCGCTCGGGGTGGAGGCTGCTGCGCAGCGGGATGACACTCCCACCGTGGCGCAGGTCGGCATCAAGGAAGATAGAAGTGCCGCTTGCAGGCATATGGATGCGTGGCTTGCG
>CAYJOV010000230.1:0-2046 GCA_964371905.1 uncultured Akkermansia sp.
TGAATTCGCCCCCACCCGTACCTTCAAGGCACACGGTGGTATTGGTAAGAAGTAACCATTAAACAATCCAACGACAACCACGATGACCCATCGCACCACCATCCATCTGATCTGCTCCATGCTGCTTAGCATCGCGCTTCTCAGTGGCATCGTGCGAGGGGAGTCGGGGGAAACAACCGTCACCCAACTCGAACGCAAAATCTCGCTTCTTGAGAGACAAATCAGCGTCCTACGTGAGAGCTACGCGCTCGCACGTCAAGACGCTGACGAAGCCCTCAGCCAGAAAAACGAGATCACCAAGCGACTCGACGCGCTCGGAGGAGCCGCCCTCGGACAGGGGGAGGAGCGCCTCATTGAGACCGTCGCTCAGCTAGAATCCTCACGTGACGAGCTCGAGCAGCTGCGCCAAGCAGCCCTCAAGCTCAGCGACACGATAGGAGACTACAGCCGAGCCGCCCTCGTAGAAGACCCCAAAGCCACACTGGCACTGGAGGTCGCCCTACGCGAGCTCGAAGTCGCCCTTGGCTATCGATCTGCGCCTAAGAGCACTCTCACGGGTAGCCTGAACAACTCAACCGTTGTCAGCATCGACAGCGAATCGGGACTCATCGTCATCAATGCAGGACGAGAGAGCAAGGTCAAGGTGGGCATGCCCATGGAGATCGCCCGAGGAGATCAGGCCATCGCGCACGCCATCGTTACCGATGTGCGCAAGAAGGTCGCCGGTATGCTCATTCAGAAGCGACTCAGCGAGTCCTTGAGCGTTCAAGTAGGAGACAGTGTTTCCGTCAAAACCATCGAATAATATTCTTCAAGAAACAACATCACCATGGAAGTGAAATCAGTATACAAATATGCCCGCATCTCTGCCAAGAAGATGCGTGACGTAGCCGCCGCAGTGCAAGGGATGAGCGTATCCCAAGCCACCGACGTGCTCAGCTACTCCCCCAAGAAAGGCGCCTATCTACTCAACAAGACGCTCAAGTCCGCCGTCGCCAACGCCGAAAATAACAACGGCCTCAACGCTGACGAACTCGTCCTCAAGAGCGTACGTGTCGACGAAGGTCCTACACATCGTCGCTCCATGCAGCGAGCACGTGGCTCTGCCAACATGATTCGCAAGCGCACCTCCCACATCACTATCGTCCTCGCAGATGCAGAGGCATAATATCCTAACCAATCATATAACACTATGGGTCAGAAAGTAAATCCAATCGGCTTTCGTCTAGCCGTGACCAAAGACTGGCGTTCCAAGTGGTACGCCACCGGCAAGGATTATGCCGCCAAGCTCCACGAGGATCTCAAGATTCGTAAGTTCATCAAGGACTACACACAGGGTCTTAACAGGGACCTCAAGGGTGCCACCTCCGCTATCTCCAGCATCGTTGTAGAGCGCGCATGGAACAGCATCCGTGTTACCATCTCCACAGCTCGTCCCGGTCTCGTTATCGGACCTAAGGGCAAGAACATCGAAGAGATGACCGCAGCCCTTGCCAAGCTCTGCAAGAATCCGCAGATCAAGCTCGACATCATGGAAATCCGCCAGCCTGAGCTCGACGCTCAACTGGTCGCTGAAAACATCGCCACACAGCTCGAACGCCGTGTTTCCTTCCGCCGTGCTATGAAGCGTGCCGTACAGGTCGCCATGGACTTCGGTGCTGAGGGTATCCGCGTACGCTGCGGCGGCCGTCTCGGTGGTGCCGACATCGCACGTGCTGAGCAATACCGCGAAGGCAAAGTCCCTCTGCAGACCCTCCGTGCTCCCATCGACTACGGATTTGCAGAAGCAAACACCCTCTATGGTATCATCGGTATCAAGTGCTGGATCAACAAGCGTCCTAACGCAGGTGGCAATGCACCTACAGGTGAGCGTCGTCAGCAACGCCCCCGTCGTGACAACCGTCGTGATTCCTAATCAAACCTCAACATTCAAATACAAGGAGAAATAAGCTATGCCTTTAATGCCCAAACGTATTAAGAATAACAACCGCAAGATGCACCGCGGCAACAGCGGCGGCAATGCAACGAGCGGTGATTATGTCGCCT
>CAYJOV010000231.1:0-2020 GCA_964371905.1 uncultured Akkermansia sp.
CTTCTTTGATCGCCTTGGCGGCACTGATGAGTGCCTTGCGCGGGTTTTTGGAGGAGATAGGTAAGGAGTTAAAGATCTCGAGCATCCAACCGAGTACTTGGAAGCGCATGAACTCCTCCGCCACGATGAAGCGCACGGGGCGCGGCGAGACCATGGTGATGAAGAGTGCATCCGCATAGGTGACATGATTGGCCACAAGCAACACGCCACCACGCTCGGGGATGCGCTGCAGATTGATGATGCAGGGGCGGTAGAAAAAGCGCATGATCCAGATGCCCATCATACGGATGAACTCCTGCGGGATGAGGCGCAAGGAGGTGACCATGATGAGCACGCTCATCAAGAAGAGGACGAGGAATTGCTGCTGCGGGGTGGCTCCCATCTCGTGCATGAACCACATGAGAATCACGGCCACGAGTCCCATCACGTTGTCGATGAGGTTGCCCGCAGCGATGATGTTGCCACGCTGCGCGGGATCGCAGTTGTCTTGCAGGTAGGTATTGAGGGGGGCCAGGTAGGCCGCGCCAAAGGCACCCGTCAGGAAGAGCATGACGTTGCTCGCGTAGGTGTCGATCTCAAAGATGCTCAATAAGAGTGTGGAAACGGTGATACCAATCGCGCCAAAGGGGATGAGCCCGAGCTCATTGCGTCTCTTGACCAGCTGGGAAGCTATCACGCCACCAAGCACGACACCACCGCCGAGCCATGCCATGAGGATACCGCACTTCAGACTGAAGTCAATGTCGGTGTTATGCGTGCTGATGTCCTTGGCTACTTGAATAATGATGAGGAAAAGCGAGCCTGCCAAGCACCAGAAGTAGCAAATACCAATCTCACTGAGCCTCAGCAGACGATCTCGCCACAGATACTTGACCTGCACAACATGCTCATAAAAGAGCGTGTAGCTAAAGGGGCGCGACTGAAGGCTAGGATAGCGAGGGATGATAAAGGAGGCGAGGGCGACCACTCCCGCGAGGATGAGAAAGACCCATGTGGAGTAGATCACGGCATTCCAGCCCGCTTGCTGCTCGGCATCGGGTAGAGTCGAATAGCTGTCCAAGAGAGCCGAGAACCAAAAGAACACACCGATCTGTGCCGCGAGCAACACAAAGACCATACTCGTCTCGATAATGGTCGAGCCATAGCCTATGTATTTGGAGCCAAGCATGTCCTTGACGATGCCTTTCTTGGCCGGGCTTAGGATGGTTGCTTGGATAGCAAAGATGGCAAACCAGATGATAGCCGCGTTGAGATCGTGCTGGTAAAAACAGAAGAGCATAGCCCCGATGATAAAGCACTGCACGATGCTCATGACCTGAATGATGCGTGTCTTGCAAAAGCAGTCCGCGAGCCACCCGACGAAGGGGGAAAAGAGGATGTAGGGGAGCACAAAGATCGCTCCTAGCGTGTATTCTAGTGTGCTTGCCGATGCCCCCTGCAACCAGACGGCTAAGGGAATGAGCAGGAACTGTACCGCTTTCTCATTAAAGGCATTCTGAGCTTGAACGGTGACGAGTGTCCAGAATCCACGCCATTCCTTGGCAGTGGGTTCTTTATAATGAAGTTGGGGATCGCTCATAGGGATTATACTAGACTGATCATATCGCATTAATCACCCATGACGCAAGGAGAAAATGCATGATTGCACTGTAAGCCGTGACAGCTTGGTGATTTTGTGAGCAAAAACCGCATGCCAGCGGAGACATGCGGTTTGAAATCATGTGTGAACGTGCTTTTGTGTAGCTTAGCTTGCGGCAATAATCGTTCCGAGAAGAACAAGAATCGCGACAGCAATCCAGACGAAGACTACGACACGGCTGCTGGCTGCTTCTCCTGTGCCTTGGAGGTGGCTGTACTTGCCACGTATCTTACCTTTCTTCATGAAGCCATCATAGTGCTTCTGGAGGAGGGTAGTCTCGATCTGGCGCATCATGTCGAGGAGCACGCCGACGAGAATGAGCAGCGAGGTACCACCGAAGAACTGGGCGACGAAGGGATCAATGTCACCGACGACGAGCAG
>CAYJOV010000232.1:0-2014 GCA_964371905.1 uncultured Akkermansia sp.
GAGCGTCTAGGGCTGTTCTAACAATCTCATTTTTACGACTTTAACCCTTGTATCATGCCCCCATAACTGATATAAATGTACATTCACCTAAGAACTCTAACAAGCTCTAACAAAAAGAATTATCACCCCCACACCATTACTATGAAATTATCCATCAACCTCCATCTCCGTCGCGCCCTCATGACCTGCATGAGCATGGCCGCCCTCGCGAGCTCCACCCTGCCCCTCTACGCCGGCGAAAATGAGAGACATGACAATGTGGTCTACACTGACGGCACCGTATTCTCAGACTCGACCTATCAAAACTCATCGTGGCAAAATGCGACTCTCAACGGAGCCGTGTTTCAATCAACGAATCTCACTTACGTCAATTTCAACTTTGCTAAGCTCAACAATGCCGATTTCACGGGGAGCGACCTCAGCAATACCTCTTTTTACAGCGCTAAGCTCAACAATGCGATTTTCACCGATGCCATCATCGAGAATGTGCTTTTTGGTGGGATTATAGGCGTTGACTCAACGACACTTACGGGTGAGCAGAGCGTCACGCATGCGATGCTCATGAGCACTGCGAGCTACAATCAACAAGATTTTTCAAACATAAATTTTGAAGGCTCTGATCTAACCGGTTTCAACTTCAAGGGGATGAATTTGCGAAATGTTGGCTTTAACAACAGCACAGTTAGCAAGGCAAACTTCACCGATGCCATCATCATCGACGCGAACTTTTCAAATGCGACGGGAGTCACAGCTGCGATGATCATGAGTACCGCGAGCTACAAAGAAAAGAAGTTGACGGGCATCTCTTTTAATGGTCTTGACCTGAGTGGCATTGATTTCTCTGGTAGAGATTTGAGCAACTCAAGCTTTGATAGCGCGTTCACACTCGCAGGAGATATCTCCACCACACTCACTGGTGCCCGATTTGACAATGCCATCATCCGAGGGGCAAGCTTTGACCCTCCTATAGGTCTCACTCATGCCATGCTCAAGAGCACGGCGAGCTACAAGGAGAAGGATTTTACAGACATTCGCTTGCTAAATTATGACTTGACCGGCTTCGACTTCAGAGGGATGGATTTGACAGGAGCTGATTTTAGTGGCGGCAGACTCACTGACGCCCAATTTGACGATGCTGTCATCAATTATACCCGGCTCTCAGGTGTAACAGGTCTCACTGCTGACATGCTCAAGAGCACGGCGAGCTACAAGAAGAAAAATTTGCAGAGCGTTACATTGAGTCACATCATTTTAGAGAATGTTGACTTTAGAGAGATGGATCTGAGCTTCGCTGATTTCTCTGATAGCACACTCACTGGTGCCCAATTTGACGATGCTATCATCCAAGGTACAAACTTTTACGATGCTCCAGGATTCAGCCTCAAGATGCTGGAGAGTACAGCCAGCTACAAGGCAAAGGATTTATCCCATACAAGACTGAGCGATCTTGACCTGAGTGGCAAGGATCTCTCCGGGTTCAGCTTCTTCGGTGCAGAGCTTAAAAATATCGAACTCACGGGAACGAATCTCGATGGAGCTGACCTACGACTTGTGACCTTTTCAGGTACTATCACCTACAACCCCATGGACTTCGAGAACCATATAGACACTGCTGGAAACATCCTCAACATGGACCTCAGTAATAGCGATAAAGTCTTGAATATAGGCAATAGCGATAGTCCTTTGCATGGCGCCTTCTTAAACGCGAGGCTTAAGGAGAACAAAACAATCAGCGATGGCGGCACACTGAGACTCCACGACAACGGGGTGCTAGAACTCGAAAACTCGGCTCAGCTCACGCTAGCCGAGACGGGGCATCTCAACATCGAGCTCGATGTCAGCAAGCCCAACCTGTTTCCAAGCATCCTCATCCAGCAAAGCAGCAAGCTCATCCTCGAGCAGGGTGCCAAGCTCAACATCACGCTCACAGGAGACCTTGCACAGGGCTATGACTTCAGTCTCATCGAGTGGGATGATGCGGCAGATGTCGCCGAGCTCATCGCGCTGATAGAAT
>CAYJOV010000233.1:0-2000 GCA_964371905.1 uncultured Akkermansia sp.
CGCAGACAAACTCGCGCTCTGCCTCTACTACATGAGTGAGCATTTTGCCCACTACGCGCGCACTCGCTTCATCCCTCATCGCCGCAGCACTAGCCAGCGCGCCCGCGATGCCGATATCACCATCCATCTCCACTTCAACAGGGCAGAAGAAACACAGTCAGCTTGGAGCTTCAGCAATCAGCATACAGATGATGACCCAAGCAAAGGCTGCTTTAGCTTTAGTCATCGCCAATCGGAGGCAGCGGACACTGCTACTACTTTCTCTTTTGAGAACCCACAGCACCTGCTCTATCTCGTTCTGGAGCAGCTCTGGATCTCCGTGCATTCGACAATCACCCCTCTACCTATAGCGCATGATGAGACGCACCTCCAGATGGGCTCAGCCCTCCAGCTATGCTTGAATGATCTCCCTTTCATCAAAAACAATCCGAATTATAGCGAGTTGTGCGAGACTCTCCACACCCTGCTTCAACGCCAAGCATTCATTCCAGAACTGCCCCCTGCGGACATGCAAAAAATCGCAGAGCTGCGCCTCAGTATCCAAGAGGAACTGAGCGAGCTTTTCTATCACTCACTCCGATTTGCCGAGCTACGCACAGGATTCGTCACGCAACGTATGCAGCGAGCGATCAGCGACTTTGATCGCGGTGCACTGGAATCAGCCCTCGCGCGGTTGGAATCCGTTGAGGAAGAAGCCCACTTGGCACTCGATAGTTACCGACAAAGAGGCGTCATCCTAACTGCCGAGAAGAACACCCTCCAAGCCCATGCCAAGGCACTTCACCTCAAGGCGCAGCTCCTCCGCAGCAGCAAAGATCTCTGTGAAGCCGACATCATCGAGAGATGCTACCCCATTTACGAGCTCCTGCTGACTATGACTTCAACCCTCGAAACGCCAACAGAACAGCTCATCGAACTACACAGAAATGCTGCCTCACTCCTCGGAACGGCACGCCCCGAGCTGGCAGAGGAACACAAGAATCACATTGATAATCTGCAAGCTCATTCCGGGAAGTCGCGGGCTACTTACTGACGAGATCTTGGTAGATGCATCGCTGACGGAGAAAGAGTGAACGCATTTTTTCATGTTTTTCATAGCGACGATAGAAGCTCTCCTAAGAGGAGAGAGTTTGAGCCAGCTTATCTTCGTATTGGCGAATGTTGAGGCGGCTGTTTGCTTTATTTTAAGGCATTGACTTGATACGCTCATGAAGAAGCTCTATATTATGCTCTGCCTTCGCAAAGTGCTGCCTGTAAATATCGGGATTCTTTTGCATGAGTCTACTGTAGATAGCATGACTTTGTTTGAGAAGCTCACCAGCTTTGATAAATTTTTGCTTATCTACATAAAATCCTCCCAGATTGCTTAAAATCTTTGCGAGATCAGGCTCGTAGACATCGGGCTGCTGGTGCGCGAGTTTTTCGAGTAGCGCGAGACTGCGCTCGGAGACGAGTTCTGCTTCGCTGTACCTTTGCGTGGAGTAGTAGAAATTCCCCAAATTTGCCAAAACCTTTGCGAGATCAAACTCGTAAACATCGGGCTGATGGCGTACGAGTTTTTCGAGTAGCGCACTGCTACGCTCGTAGGCGAGTTCTGCTTCGCTGTACCTTTGCGTAGAGTAGTAGAAATTTCCAAGATTCGCCAAAATCTTTGCGAGATCAGGCTCGTAGACATCGGGCTGATGGCGCGCGAGTTTTTCGAGTAGCGCGAGGCTGCGCTCGGAGGCGAATTGAGCTTCGCGGCGCCTTTGTGTATCACGATAGAGTACTCCTAGGTTACTCAAAATTTTTGCGAGGTCAGGCTCGTAGACATCAGGCTGCTGATGCGCGAGTTTTTCGAGTAGCGCACGGCTACGCTCGAAGGCGAGTTCTGCTGCGCTGTGCCGTTGCGTATCACTGTAGAGAAGTCCCAGATTCATCAAAACCAAAGCGAGATCAGGCTCATAGACATCGGGCTGATGGAGCGCGAGTTTTTCGAGTAGCGCAAGGCTGCGCTCGAA
>CAYJOV010000234.1:0-1963 GCA_964371905.1 uncultured Akkermansia sp.
GATCTGGAGCCGAGCTACAGATTGTTCCGACTCGATGGTCGCCTTTGGGTCGAGATGCGTGGTTTTTGGGATGTAGCCAACGACTTTATGGGCGGACCATTCGTGAGCTACTCAACAATCGACACTACAACCGATAGGGTCTTCACAATCGATATGTACCTCTACTCGCCAGATCTGCCTAAGCGCAATATGCTGCGCGAGTTGGAGCACCTGCTATATACGGTGAGTGTACCCACACCTGCGAGCGATCAACTGCAGGAGTAGCCCCGAAATTTAGAGAGAGAACCAAACCAAAACTATATAGATATGGAGATATCAACAATAGTCGGCTCAGCAGCTGGGCTGGCGATTATGTTGGGCTATTTGCCCCAGACCATTCAGACTATTCGCACGCGTAAGACGGACGATATCGCTTTCGGAACCTTTATGTTGATAGCTGTGGGATCGCTGCTATTTGCGGTTCAGGGCGTTATGACATCTAATATGCCGCTCTTTGTCACCAACGCACTGTCGTTCGTGATGAGCTCGATAATCTTTGTGATAAAGGTTATCAACGACACTCGCAAGAGACGAGGGTAAGAGGGTTATTGTAAAAAAGTAGAGGGATTTGGTTTTGTGCCAAATCCCTCTACTTTTATCAATTATTAACAACTATCTACTGTAGCAAATACTCGGGCGTAGCCTCTGCGATCCAGTCGTTTAGGCGTGCGAGCATACTCTGTGCGAGCTCGGGGTGAACGTCCACCAAGTTTGTCGACTCGCTGATGTCGCTACCTAAGTTGAATAGCTCGAGCTTGCCGCTCGTATATTTGATGAGCTTCCAGTCGCCACGAACGATCGCTGCGTGCTGATCCTCATAGCTGCGGTGTAGGAATAGATCACGCTCCTTGAGGCTCTTGCCCTTCATCACGGGCATAAGGCTCACGCCCTGGATCTGCTTGTCGCGGCACTTCTTGTTTGTGGCATACTCCACAAGTGTGGGGTAGATATCCAGTGTCTGCATCGGCTCGGGGTACTCTGTGCCGTGAGTCTGAGGGTGCGTGGGGTCGTAGATAAGGAGTGGCACGCGTGTTCCCCCCTCGCCCAGTGTGTTACCACCAATCTTGCCTCCGCTCAGAGGGTAGTTCGAGAACGCACCGCCCTGATCCGATGAGAAGATAATGATGGTGTCGTCGGCATATCCATTATCCTCCAACGCCTTGCGGATGCGGCCAACCGCCATATCGAGCGACTCGACCATCGCGTGGTAGTTCGCCAGTTTGGGCTCCATACCCAGCGCCTCGTACTTCTGAACCAGATCCTTGCGACCGATATGTGGGCCGTGCACCTGATAGAACCACGTGTTGAGCAGGAATGGCTGATCGCTTGCATATCGGTTAATGTAGCCCACAGCCTCATCTGCCACGAGGTCGGTTAGGTAGTCGCCCTTCTCTGACTCCTCGAATGGTGATCCAGTGCGGAAGAATGGGTAGTAGAAGTCCTTGGGGTGGCCATATTTGGCTGTTCCGAGCACTGTGTCGAAGCCTTGGGTCTGGGGAAAGTAATCCTCATAGCCCAAGTGCCACTTACCTACGTGGCAGGTGTTGTAGCCAGCCTCCTTTAGGCGCTCGGCGTATGTGATCTCGTCGGATGGCAGCCAAGCACGCGAGCGCATATTGCGTGGGTCGGTCTTGATGGTCTGAAACTCTGCATTATCCTCAATGTCGTAGATATGGCGCACAAATCCGCAGCGCAGTGCCTCCTTACCCGTGAGCAGCGATGAGCGCGAAGGGCTCGATGTTGCGGTCGATACATAGGCGTGCGAGAAGTTGATACCATCGCGGCTCAGCTGGTCGATATTGGGGCTATGGAACTGCGAATCGCGGAAGCCGAGATCACCCCAGCCCAGGTCATCGACAAAGAGTATTACGATATTTGGCTGATCGGCAGCCTGTGCATAGGTAGCGCCTGCACCCAGCGCAAG
>CAYJOV010000235.1:0-1936 GCA_964371905.1 uncultured Akkermansia sp.
CTCAACCCCAAGCCCAAACCCAACTCAAGCCCAACTCGAAGCCGATAACCATGATCTACTCCCCATTGGTGTAGACCGATACGACGCTAGCGATGAGGCGCGCACAAAGCACCTGCAAGGCATCAACAGCTACCTCATGTCCGAGCACGATGAAGACGCGCGACGTGTCACGGAAGAGACGCTAGGACGTGTACCAGACATCAAGGACACCAAGTCTCGCAACTACTGGGCGGGGCGCGCCTACGCCAAAGCAAACGGCTTTTACGGCTACCCTGAAAACTACTGGCGAGCCCAAAATATGAAACTCCCCTACGCGGAGAAAAAAGGCGATATGTACGAGCTCATAGGCGCAGAGCTCGCACAGAAAGCACACAGCCACCATCTCCAACGCAAGAAAGAACAAGCCGAGTTTGAGAAGCAGCAAAAGGAATTTGAGCGCAGCTACAACGAACGTTATAAAGAAATGGGTGCTGCTATTCGCGGAGTTTCGGGTAAACCCGATACAGCGAGCTGGAATTACATGACGGAGTTCGTACCTGAAGAGCATCGGGATGAATACATCCGCTCCATGAATAGAGCTCGCAGGGCGTGGAATGTGCACGCTCGCTTTGACGGTGATGTAGCGACATTAAAAGATGCTACTGGTTCAGATTATGATGCAAGCGCACGCGAGCGAGCCTCCTATCTGCTCATGGAGCTCGGCGAACGAGATGAAAATGGGGTTTTCAAAGTAGATAAAAATGCACTCGCTATGTTTGCGGCTGCTGCCATGGATGCCGCCAAGCAACAAGCTGAGAGTTCATCAGCGTTTAGAATCCTAGGGAAATCATTTGATGATGCCATTCTCAAGCCTCTTGCAGGAGTTGCTGATCTTGTCGCAGAAGGTACAGGAACAACCTCGCCTTGGTTCGTTGAGAATATAGCTAACCCTCTTGCTTTCTGGGAAAATGATGCTTATCTAGATAGATATTTATCAGGAATGCAGCTCAATGATAGCAATAAAAAGGACGTAGAGGACATCATGTCCATCATCAACGGAGCTACCGACGCCAAGGTAGCTCCAACACCTCAAATGAAGTGGTACAAAAAAGGAGCGAGTTATATTGGCAGCTCTGCTGGTGCTCTCAGCTTCCTCTACACCGGTCCTGTTGGCGCAGCACTAGGCATCTTCGGTAATGCTAACCAAAACCGCATTGATGCGCAAGCGCAAGGTGCTGAGAATCCATGGGTCGATGGTGCGATTGATGCTACAGTTGATCATTTTGTTGAGAAGATAGCCTTTGGCGGTGTTGGAAAATTCTCTGCTACCAATAAAATCATCTCTTATCTCGGAGGGAAGTTAGGCACAAAGTCTCTGACTGGTGCCGCCATCGCGCGCATTGAAGGAAATGCTATCTTGAAGGGTAGCTCGAATGTGATCTTCGGTGTGGGCGAAGAAGCTATTGGCGAGACGGTAGTAGGAGAGCTGGCAAACTGGGGACTCCGAGAGGCATTTGACAGCGTAGGTATTGACACGATGATGTACACCTACGAAGGCGAGAATGGAGGCACACATCACCCCATAGCAGGTGCGTACATGGCGATGAGAGACATTATCACAGACCCTGTACAGCTTGCATCTACGGCTCTCTTTGTCGGGGCTCTTACAGGCGTACAGACGCCTATTCTCAGAGAACAGGCTCACATGTACAGTCAATCACTCAAGCATGTGATGGCTACAGGGGTAAAGAGGTCTTCAGCGGCTAATATCATCAAGATTAAAGATCATGATCAGCGCATGGAGGCACTCAAGGCAGCCATAGAGGCTGATGTAGTTAAAGCTCCCGAGGGTGCAGCAAAACGACTCCGAGAGCAAGGGCAAGAGCTCGCAAATGAACGAGAAACAGCCTTACTCGCGGCTTCGGGGGTGCGCGACTTCATTCTCAAGCAATCTGGT
>CAYJOV010000236.1:0-1932 GCA_964371905.1 uncultured Akkermansia sp.
GGAGAGCCATCTGAGACTGCATCATCGCCTCCTGCTGCTGAGCCTGAGCCGCGCGCTTTTGCTCCACCTGCTCATCCGTCAGCAAGATATCCTCAGGTGCACCAGTCGAGAGATAAATAGCCTTGATCGCCTTCCCTCGATCGAAATAATCAAGAGCCTGCTGATCCCCAGTAGCCTGAATGTAGGTCTGCAACACCATCAGAAAGGAATGCAGCCCCGAAGTCTGACTCTGCTCCAGAGCCTGAGAAATCTTGCCATGCATGCTCACCTGCGGCATGGCAATAGAGAAATTATCCGTTCCATCATGCGCCGCCACACGCAAGCCCTCAGGCTGTACATGCTTGTGCGTATTGTAACGCCCCGCTCGAAACATGATAGAGAACACACGATAAAGCAGCGGATTGAGATCCGTGACGAACTGCGCAAAGGCAGGCGAGAAGCTCAAGGCTTGCTCCTCTTGGAGCGCGCGCACCTCCGTCGCCGTCATCTGCTGCTCCTTATTGCTGATAGGCTGGAGAAAGGGGATATAGAACGCCGAGCGAATCTTTTCTTCCTTCTCACGAATGCGGTCTTGCCCCACATCATAACGCCCCTGCGTCCCCCACTCCTTGGGGTAGCCCGCAGCAGCCGAGGCAGAAGAAATCACCGTCTGCCCACCCGCGCGAAAATCAATCTCGCCCACCTGCTCCGCAAGCTTGAGAATACGAGGGAACGCCGCGAGATCCGACAGCAAATCCATATTATTATCAATCTTGCCCACAGACGCAAGAGCCGTCAAGCACTTGCACGCGGGAGGATAGCCCCACACCGACCCCGGCCAGCGCAGGAAACGCGAACACATGTAGGGGAACTCAGGATACCCGCCCTCCTCCACGATGTGATAATCATCCCCCTCCAGCATATACACCGAGGCAAAGGGAAGCTGCTTAGGAGACGCGGGCAATCCATTCCCCGATGTGTAGCCATCACGAGGAGTCACAAGGTGGATGAAAGTGAACTTCTCTGTAAATCGGCTCTCCTCCCGAGCATACGCCTGCTGCACACGAGAAGGCAGAGCCTTGAGCCCAAATCTCCCCGCCGCCTGATCAGGCGTGTACTCGAATCGGCGAGCCACCGTCTGAATATCACCCTTAAAGTTCTCCGTCCAGCCATAAGTCCCGATAGGGATAGACCTATAGAAGCACTTCCCACCCCCCTCATCCTCGATGAGCATGAGAGCCGAGCCAAAGATCACACTAGATATGTAGCACTCATGAGCCTGAGCATAGAAATTACTCCTACTCATCTCTGCAAGCGTCGTCTCCGATGCCTTGCCGAACCAACGCTCATACCTATCATCATCCTTATCCCCTGAGAAGGACACCCACTGCTGACCCGCAGGCGTGATATACGAGTAGTAAGCAGCAGCCAGCATCAGAGCCGACTCTGCCGCCACATCAATCAAATCACGCTTGCGCCCCATAGACGGCTCAACCTGACGGATAGCCTCCGTCACACGCGGCATAATACGACGACTCAGCCACTCCCAGAGCGGCTTGATATCATCCATCTCCGCAAGCACCACCTTAGCTAGACGACTATAATTCATAATTTAAGGGTTAGCTGTAAACTCAAGATGCATCCAATCATAGCCATTCGCTTTACCAAACGATCGAGCCCCGACACTCTCCCAGATACTCCACCAAGCCGCATACTCAGGACGCGCAAAAGCGGCATCCTTCGTCTTGGTTCGGAAACCATTCTCTGCGGCGTTGAAATCAAGAGCAATAGCATAAGCGTGCATGCTGGTACTCGACCCACCGCGAACAGTGCGATTGTTGTAGCAGCCTTCATATTGATCCAACCCCAGCTCCTTGATGCAAGCCAATCCATAATGATCAAGCACCTTCTTGAGAGCCTCAGTCACTCGATCTGCGATCAGAGCATGCACCG
>CAYJOV010000237.1:0-1893 GCA_964371905.1 uncultured Akkermansia sp.
AAAGGCGCATGGGAGCTCGACCCCGAGCACGTGCATATTGATTTACAATGACTTGATTTAAATGCAGCATAAAATAATTGCATTTAGTGATTATTCTGTTATCGTTTCTGCATGCACAGTGATTCGCCACTGCGCACCACAGATTCGCAAAACCACTTGCTTTCATCCCTAAAGACCATTCTACTCCAGTGAAAATACACAGCCCACACATAAAAGCACTCGTCATCGGCCTCATAAGCGCACTCACCCTTGTCTCTCAAGCTCAAGCCCGAGAGCTCACATGGGCGGGTGCAGCAGGCGACATTTGGATATCTTTGGGTTCTGCTACCAATTGGATTGATGAACAGGGTGCCCCCTCAGACTTCTACGACAATGCTGTCGCTAACTTCGAAAGAAACACCCCCATAGGAAACGTTGAGATTGTAGATGACGTAACACCTCAAGACATCAAGGTCAATAACACTGGCTTCCTCATCTTCAAGGGGGAAGGCAGTATTAGAGGCATTGGCTCTCTGCACAAAAAAGGTGACGGCGCACTCAAGATCTATACAGATAATAGCTACTCAGGCGGTACAACTCTCGAAGAGGGGGCGATTGACCTACAAATCGCAACAGGGCTAGGCAGTGGCGAAATTGCCATGCATAATGATACCATACTCATCGTAGCAGATGGACTCACTGTAAATAATGATATTGCGTTGAAAGGTAGTAAGATTGGCATCACCAATACCGGTGCGTCAACATTCTCTGGCAAGATTTCAACCGACCAATCCGTCGTACTTGATGGCGGTGGGTTAAGCTTCTTAACCTTCACTGGTTCCTTGGAAATTGCGGATGGTCATACGCTCACTCTTGAGCGAGGCATCTACACCATAAAAGACACCAGCGCAGATCTCAGTGCCCTTGCCATTGGTAGTGGTGCCACTCTCGCGCTTGCGAACGGCACCTACACCATGAAAAACAGCACTGCGAATCTCAGTGCCCTTACCATTGGTAGTGATGCCACGCTCAAGCTTGAGTCATCCACACTCACTGGGCTCACTATTTCAGGACCCACCACTGAGAGCTTCACCACCTCAGAAGCTACTACTGCTGATTCCGCCATCTATACACTATCAGGCATAGCTGGTTTGATAGCAAATGCCACAGGCTCACTCACACTAGACCTTGGACCACTTGCTGATTTCGATATCTCAAAGGGCATCACAGGCTTTGAAATTGAAGGCTTGAGCGCCTTGCCTTCATCATTGGGCTACAATAACATTATTCTCAACATCAATGGCAGCTCCTACAATGTGGAAGGGGCGAATGCAGGTCTTGTAGGCAGCACAAACATCGTACTCTACATACCCGAGCCAAGTACCGCCACGCTGAGCTTGCTCTCACTTACTGGGCTGGTGCTTCGCCGCCGCCGTAAGGCAGCTTAAGAAGCGCAAGCCTCACCCCAAGTCATGAGAAGGCGCAGGAGATTCACCCTGCGCCTTTTGCTTATACGAGCCAAATTCCGCACACAATCGAAATCCTCAGCAAACCTATTCCTCCGCATCATCGAAACGTTAGCTTCGCATGAGTTTGAAACACGCTTCCATCCAGCCTAATGCTAGTCACAAAGCGCGAGTGCAAGGCGTGGAAATGAAGGGAAATTTGCCTATTTTTGCACTCGCTTAATTCCATAATACTCTCTTATCCAATCATTCACGAGTCATTCTTTATTTGAACCCCTTAATCTCCACTACCTAAAAAAAGGCTGGTAACAGAAGTTACCAGCCTTTTTCAATTTCACCTTAATCTCCTCATTTTCAACACGGCTCGCCCCACTCCCTCGGCTCGCCATCGCACGCCCCCTAAGCCCGCACCAAGCCGCGAAAACGCCCATTTCACGCAAAAAGGACT
>CAYJOV010000238.1:0-1870 GCA_964371905.1 uncultured Akkermansia sp.
CAATAAAGGGCTAATAAAGCGACTTAATTTAGAGATTGTTTTTTATATATCAACAACTTAAAAAGACCAGAAATATGTTCAATAAAGCTAAATGCTCGGCGACAATGAAGGTGCTGATAGCCTGTGAGGAGTCACAAGCTGTCTGTAAGACTTTTCGCGCTCGGGCATCGCCCGCGCGATGGCTGATCAGTGGGGAGCTTATGCTTCCTGCGTGCAACACAAATCTCATTGTGTTGCAAAACCATTAATTTCATCAACACAAAACCACTGATTACTATGAACAAGAATCTATTCAACAAATGGCGAGCAATACCTGGTGTCGTCTTTACTAATCCAGAAGTAGTTCTCACCGAGGGCTATAATCCAAAAACGAAAACTCCTTATGATGTCGCGCCCAAAGGGTACATATCGACGAGGGAGGCTGCCGAGATTCTCCGTGCGGGTGAGTCTGCCGTGCGCGTGAAGCTCAAGAAAAATAAGATCAAATTCGTTATAGTGAAGCTAGAAGGTCTCTGTCCGCGGCATTTTTGGAAAAGGGCAGATGTGGAGAAGCTTGCCGATAAAGCCCCGCCCTTAGCCTCAGCCGAGACCATCAAAAACCTAATCTCTATGGCGGAGCTGTGCCAAATCGCGAATGTAGGTCGATCTACAGTCCTGCGTGCGATAGATAAGGGGCTCATCAATGCGATCGCTTACCGCGTGCTTACAGGGCAAGGGAGGCAGAAGAGGCTCTACTTTACCAAGGAGGAGGCGCAGAAATACGTAGCTCATATCAAGAAGAGCTCTAGAGTAGGAAAGGTAAAGAAATTCTTGGGCTTAGAATGAAAACTCTAGCTTTTAATCGGATGGGTGGCAAGGCAAGGCTCGCACCTTGGATATGCTCCTTGATGCCAGAGCATCGTGTCTACGTCGAGCCCTTCTGTGGTTCGGCGGCGGTACTGCTGATGAAGAAGCCCTCCCATATCGAGGTGATCAATGACATAGATGAAGGAGTAGTTAATTTTTTCAGGGTGGTTAGAGACCCAGAGAAAGCAGCAGCTCTGGCCAGAGCCGTTATGCTGACTCCTTTCTCTCGTGTCGAATTCGAGGGGGCTAATCTTGATCACGACGATGACGTAGAAAGCGCTCGCCGTTTCCTCGTGAAGAACCGCATGGGGTACGGATCGCAGCATGGAAGTTTTGTCACGGCTGTCGATGAGTCTTACCCAAATGTCTGGGCGGGTATTCCCAACAAGATTCTAGCTACTGCTCAGCGTCTCAAAAACTGTGTTGTCGAATGTAGTGACGCGCTAGATCTTATCGACCGCTATGACAAGAAAGATACTCTGTTCTACCTCGATCCACCTTACTTGATGAGTGGTAGATCGTCCTCTCACAAGTATAAGCATGAGCTCAACGATGAGGATCATATGCGCATGATTGAACACCTCAACAACCTGAAGGACGCGAAATATATCCTCTCTGGATACCCAACAGAACTCTACGAGCATCATTTAAACTACAAACACGCGTGTTGCTCCATAGCAAGAACTCACGTCAATAGTGAGCGCATAGAAAAGCTTTGGATGAACTTTCAGCCCCAAGGAGTGTTGGATTTATGAACCCTTTTGACATAAGTCCTGATATCGCCACGTCTCCTCAAGTGATGGAGATAGCTGAGAAAATGAAAAAGCATCGTTATCACGTTGCTGGTCTCGTTGTCGCTTTTCACGGGTGGTGCTATCACCATGCTCGAGGGTGTGAGACGGGCTTGAGCTGCAAGTCTCTCAACGCACTCTTTGGCACGCGAGGATTCGCCGAGGCGATGATCTCGGCTGGCGTATTGACTGAGGGGGAGGATAAAAAGCTCTTGATCAATCAGTATGATGAT
>CAYJOV010000239.1:0-1853 GCA_964371905.1 uncultured Akkermansia sp.
TGGATCCCCAACTTCTTCTACTGGGGTCTCAACCAGTACATCATGCAGCGCACACTCGCCTCCAAGAGCCTCGCTGAGGGTCAGAAGGGTATCGTCTTTGCCGCCGCTCTCAAGCTGCTCATCCCCTTCGTGGTCATCATCCCCGGTATCCTCGCCTACAATCTCTTCCACGACGATATGAAGGCACAGGCTGATGTGAAAAACGCCACCATCATGGAAAGCACTGCCGCGGCAGCCTCAACCGCCAAGCAGCAGCCCCTCTACAACATCACGGCTGACTACCTCATGGCGAATCCAAATGGATTCACCCTCATTGAGAAGAACTTCACCACGGCCAAGCCCACCACGGAGACACTCACAGCCTACCAACAACAGCTCGATGCGCTCAAGCGCTGCATGGCAGCCACTCATACTGCCGAGATCAGCGCGATTGTCAAGGAACGCAATGACAAGCAACCCAGTGAAGCCGTCATCATCCCCGAGAGCGTCACCGAGCTGGACAAGCAACAGCGCATCCTCGCCTCCCACATCGCCTTTGGCCTAGCAACGCTCAACAACAAGCACGTCACCGCCATGACAGGTGAGGGCAGCGCCTACCTCGCCTCCTCGCAGCTCGTGGGCTACGACTACGACTCCTCCTTTGCCCTGCTGCTGCGCAAGCTGCTCCCCAACACGGGCTGGGCGTGGTTCGTCCTCGCGGCTCTCTTCGGAGCTGTCGTGAGCTCGCTCGCCTCGATGCTCAACTCCGCCTCGACGCTCTTCACCATGGACATCTACAATCAGATCCGCAAGGAGCAGTCCAGCCAGAAGGAGCTCGTCACGGTGGGCAAGATCGGTGTACTCGCCTGCGCGGCTATCGCGCTGCTGCTCTCCATTTATCTGGCGACGAAGCTGGATAGCATCTTCAGCTACATTCAGGAGTTCCAAGGCTTCTTGAGCCCCGGTGCGCTAGTGGTCTTCCTCTTTGGCTTCTTTGTGCCCAAGTGCCCCCGCTACTTCGGCTGGCTGGGTATTGCTATCAATGTGGTCGAGTACGGCCTCATCAAGTACTTCATGCCTGAGATGCCCTTCCTCAACCGCATGGCGGTGTGTCTCATCACCATCGTCGTGATCGGCTTCATCATCACGCTCATCAACAGCAAGCGCGGCGGCAAAGCCATCGTCCTTGCCGACAAGGGCATTGTCGAGATGGAATCCTCCGGCTCGGCCAAGATGGCTGGTATCTTCGTTGTGATCGCCACCATCGCCCTCTACGCGGCCTTCTGGGGTTAATCACAAGGATAATCACTTATTCCCACAGACGCTCGCTTCTCACGCAGAAGCGAGCGTTTTTTTGCCCTCATAATGAAAGATAAAATGAAGAATATCCCCTCAACAAGTCCCTTACGATGCAGAGTCGCAAATGAAAGCCTATAGGCTTGACCTCTCCTTCTTAAAGGGTATAATCATTTTTTACTACATCACCCAATGAATAAAAAACGAGAACTCTACCTAGACATAGTAAAGGGAATGGCCATCATTCTGGTCATGATAGGTCATTCAACGATGGCCAATGAGTATGCCCCATTTGGTCATAGGTCTCTCATCCAACATTTCATTTTTAGCTTTCACATGCCTCTATTTTTTATCATTAGTGGCTATTTTATCTCTGCAACAAAACCCATTTTTCCCTACATCCTATTGCGTAATGCAAAATTGATACTTGCATTACTCTTTTATTCTTTGATTAAGATCGTATTTTATTACCCGCATGATGCGACATCAGCCTCCAATTCTCGCTTTTTCATGTTTATTTTGAGCTAGTGTAAAATCTTTTCTGTAAAATCGAGAACACACCCGCTTTAGGCGCGCGG
>CAYJOV010000240.1:0-1850 GCA_964371905.1 uncultured Akkermansia sp.
TGGGGAGAGCTGATGATTTCGTCAGAGGGACGAAGAAGGATCTAGCCTCATACAGTCCTTGGCAGAATATCAAAGACGCGCCCGCGATGTTGCAGAGCCTTGCTCAGCATTTCTATGCCTTGAGTGAGGTGGAGGGCTTGGGAGGACTTGCGCAGGAGTCGCTCAAGGTGCTATCAAGCGGGCACTTGGAGCTCAATGAGAGGGAGAGGCGAGCTAATGACCAGTTGCAGCAGTTTATGATTGAAGCTCTCGACTTGAAAAAGGAGAAGGAGAGAGATGACTTTATGGTGCATCTCAACAAGGAGTTTGATACAGGGATAGATCTTGCAGGAGAGCTCGTCACTCATACCTTGGTGCTCACGCAGCAGGAGGCGCGACACTGGATTAGTATGACTAAGGAGCAGCGCGCACTAGCTCGAAAGAAGGAGGAGGAGGCGCAGCGTGCGAAGGGCTACGCGCCCAAGGATATTGTGCAGGAGAAAGACATCCCGCTCATCCGTGAGGAGCTGGCAAAGAAGGATGCCAATCTCGCCAAGAGGCAGAAGAAGAACAAGGACGCGCAGCCTTATGGGAATGTGCGCATCTCTCGCAAGGTGCGAGCGGGGAATGGTAGTAGGGTGAAAGCGTCTCGTAATCGCATCTTGAATATTCTGCTCACCTATGATCAGCCAGATTATGCGAGGAATGCTGATAAGCACGGCTACACGCCCGAGGTGCTCGACAAGCTGCGTGAGGCTGTGGGGGCTGATGTCTGGGCGTTTGGCGTGGCGATGCGCGATATTATGAATAATACTGGGCTAGCTGTGGTGTATGAGGACAGGGAGGGAAACCCCTTCCCCGCTGTGGTCAATTACTGGGCGGCGCGCTTTGACCAATCAGCTAATTCGAAAGACATCTCCGCGCTCGATGCGACGCTGACCAGTGGGGCGAAGCATTCTTTCTTGATCACTCGCCAAAAGCATGATCTCAATGTGGATAAGAGCCTAGGTGCGACGAATGTCTTCTTCTCCGCTATGGCTCAGCAGAATAATTATATCGTGATGGGTGAGATCACGGCGAAGTGGCGCAAGCTGCTTGCGAACAAGCAATTCGCCCATTCGTTTGAGGCGTATATGGGGCACACGGAGTTCTTGACGTTCAAGGAGCTGCTCAATGCCTTAGATGGCTCTGGCGTGATGGAGAGCGTGACGCAGCGCGGGCTCAGTCGCCTGATCAAGCAGACGCAATCAGCGCACGCGCCTACGGTGCTGGCGGGCTCGCTGATGACGCTAGCAAGACAAGTGCCAGCCCTGATGAATGCGTCTGCCTTCGGGGGCTTTAGCAGTCGTCAATTCATCACGCAGATGCTTCTCGATAGAATGGGCAAGGGTCGTATTGGCTATGGAGAGATGTCGAAGCTACGCGCCATCACTGCTCGCTATGGTGAGGACAGGCGATTTGTAGAGATGATGAGACTCGGGCAGAATGTGACCTATAGCCGCCTCAATGCGTGGTCTCGTGCGGGGATGAATGCTATTCAGAAGATGGATATTGTCACCAATACTCTTGGCTCTGTAGCCTTGTACAATCTGCGTTGGAAGCAGCTAGAGGAGCGCAACAGGGATGTTCTTGACCCACTCTCAGAGGAGGAGATGGATGCCGACTGTCAGAGCTATGTCGAGCAGGCTTTGGAGATAGGGGCGCAACCTCTGAGGCAGACGCAGAAATCTGCTATGGCTGCGCTCAATGCGGGCAACGCTCTTGTGCGTACGCTCTTCTACATGGGCTCAGAGCCTATAGGCAAGATAGGCTTGGCGCAAGCTGAGGGGAAGAGGGCTGGTGGAGGCTGGAAGAAGAGCTGGGCTCTGTAT
>CAYJOV010000241.1:0-1835 GCA_964371905.1 uncultured Akkermansia sp.
TCGTAAGGAAAAATCCACTGTGTCCAGAGTCAAGAAATTCTTTGGGTTGAAATGATATGAGCTGGTTCAAAACTCAAACGACATTGTCACGATCACCCAAGATCAGAAGGCTGGCGCGCCTTTTAGGAGTCGATCGTCAGAAGGCTGTAGGTATCGCCATAGATTGGTTTTCGTGGTTGGATACGCATTCAACTACGGGACGTACCGATTTGTTCCCCGAGGATGTGGATGATGAGCTAGAGCGAGAAGGGGCGGCTCTCGCTCTAGTCGCGATTGGCTGGGTGGAGCTGGATAGTGACGGCTGTGTCTGCGCTGTGGATTTTGACGCGCATAATGGAGCTACGGCGAAGGCTCGCGCTACCGAGGCTAAGAAAAAAGCCAACCAGAGAGGGACAAAAAAAGGACAGAAGAAAGAACCATGTCTCAATTCTATCCCTATGGTGTCGGGACTAGGTGAAGAATTGTGTCCCGAATCTGTCCCGATGCTATCGGGACAAAAAAGGGACAACATAGGGGAGCTAGAGAAAGAGAAAGAATATAAGAACTCTGTAGTGGGTAGTGATACCGTTGTTTTGAGTGAAGATGCGGCTAATGATGGCTTGGGAGCTGAGGCTTCCCCCCCTGTTTGTCATGTGGCAGGTTGGAGCTATGAGGAGTTCTGCACGAAGGTGGGTGGAGCTCATCCTGCCACGGCTTCGATGCGGTTGATGCCTAAGGATGCTGTGGAGGCTGCGAAGGCGGCGTTCCGTGCTTGGGCTGTTGATGACGAGGATGTGGAGATGCTTACGGCTTTTTATCAGGCGGATTTGTCGGATCTTCCTCGTGGGACGAAGTTCTATAGACCTGCGGGGCTCAAGGCTTTTTATGAGAATCTGGGGGATGTCATGGCTCATGCGTCGAATTGGGCGAAGTGGAAGGGGTGGAGACCGAAGGGGGCACGTCGTATTCAGGAGGTGCAGCAGCTCAAGCCTGTCGTGCCTCAAGAGCAGACGGAGGAGGAGAAGGCGGAGATGCTAGGCTTTTGGGAGGAGCAGAAGGCTTCTTTGGGTATCCCCTATCTTGAGCAGTCTGAGCCTACGTCTGAGATGAAGGGGGGTGGGTCGTGAGTGGGTCTATTGGCTATTTGCCGGGCTTTGAGGATTTTTTCTCTGACTCGAAGAGGGGGAGGAGTTTGGGAAGGCTTGAGCTGATTTTGCGGGTGCTTACGGTGCTGCGTCGTGAGGCGCGGGAGTATCCGATGACGGTGTATGCGCTGTGCTTTGCCCTTGTAGGGGAGAGTAGGACGCTGCCTCAAGTGGGGGCTTTGTTGCGGGTGTCGGATAGCTCGTGCCGATTCGCGGCGGCGGTGGCTCATCGTGAGGAGTTGATTGCTATGGATGGGCGTGAGCTCTTGGCTCAGCGTGGTGGGGTGGCGTATAAATGGCGGCTGACGGCCCGAGGGGAGCAGCTGGTGATTGATGTAGCAAGGGAGGTTTATGTCCAAGGATAAGGGGGAGCTGACGGCGAAGGAGCGCAAGTTTACTGAGTTGCTGGTGCAAGGTGTTGCACAGGGAGAGGCGTATCGTAAGGCCGTTGGTCCGAGTGGGAAGAGTGTGAGTGCTATTAACTCGAATGCTAGTAGACTTGCAAAAAAAGATAAGATTTTGCAGTACCGTCGCAGTCTTGAGATGGTGGCGGCGGGGGCGGCTATTGCGTCGCGTACGGAGATCATGGAGACGCATACGGCTATCATGCGTGATAAGGAGCTTCCTGCTATTGATCGCCAGCGTAGCATGAGCGAGCTGACAAAGATGATGGGGGGCTATGAGCAGGTGGAGAGTCAGACGAATGTGCAG
>CAYJOV010000242.1:0-1827 GCA_964371905.1 uncultured Akkermansia sp.
GGCGATGCTGTCGCCTGCGGCGATGGTGCTGCCTACCTCGGGGAGATCGACGTAGACGACCTCGCCGAGCTCAGCTTGCGCGTGGTCAGTAATGCCTAGAGTGATGATGCCGTCAACGAGGGGGCTGATCCATTCGTGTTCGCGTGAGTATGTATATTCTGTGGGGTTTACGCTCATGGTATGAGATATTCTTTAATGATTAAAAAGGGTGGGGGAGGGGGCTTACTTCTTGAGGAAGGGTTTTTTGACGATGACGGCGGGTGAGGTTTTACCACGGACAATGACTTGCAGCTCTGTGCCAATCTTCGAATATTCTGTGGGGACATAGACGAGACCTATTCCCTTGCCTAGTGATGGAGAGAGCACCCCGCTAGTGAGCTCGCCGAGGGGAGTGCCATCGGGGGTCTGTACCATATAGCCGTGGCGTGGGGGAGCTCCTTTGCCTGTGTATTCGATGGCGACGAGGGCGGTGGGGCGTCCCGCTTCTTTTTGAGCACGCAGAACATCGACACCGATGAATTCTTTGTTCAGGTCACAGCACCATGAGAGTCCTGCTTCTAGCGGGGTCTTGTCGGGGGAAAGATCGGCACCGTTGAGCGAATAGCACATTTCGAGACGTAGGCTGTCACGTGCACCGAGTCCGCAGGGCTTGGCACCGCTGGCGATGACCTTGTCGAGCCAGTAGCCTCCGCGCTGGGCTGGGCAGAAGAACTCATACCCGTCTTCACCAGTATAGCCTGTGCGGCAGACGATAAGCGCATCACCATCACACTCGAACTCCAGTATCCCATTGCGTCCGGGGAGAACGACACTGGGGCAGAGGCGTGAGAAGACCTCGAGGGAGAGAGGTCCTTGGATGGCGAGACCGACATAGTCTTCGCTCTTATTATCAAACTGTATATTGGCAGGCTTGCGGGCAAGCAACCATGCCTCGTCCTCTTCTATCATGGAGGCGTTGACGACGATGAGGTAGTCGTCTTGGGCGCGACGGTAGATGATGAGGTCGTCGATAACACCTCCCTGCTCGTTGAGCATAATGGAGTATTGTCCCATTCCATCGACGAGCTTGTTGAGGTTGTTAGTAAACATGGTGTTGAGCCACTCCGTAGCACCCTCTCCAGAGACGAAGAACTGTCCCATATGTGAGATGTCAAACACTCCACAAGCTTCACGTACAGCCTTGTGCTCATCTAAAATGCCTGTGTATTGGACGGGCATATTCCATCCTGCAAAGGGCACCATTTTTGCCCCGAGACCGACGTGTTTTTCGCACAAGGGGGTGCTCTTGACGGATTGAGAACTCATGTGCGCATAATCTTACTCTCTCTGCTTGTCCTCGTCAAGAAATTATACGATTTTTTGGCGCAAACGAAGATTGGACTCAGTCGATGATTTCCATTTGTTTGAATTTTGGATTGACTCTTTCTCATGACTTAAGCATAATACAGCCCGTTATGAAAACACCTGTCACTGTCACTGTCACTGGCGCCGCTGGTAATATTGCCTATTCGCTCCTCTTCCGCATCGCTTCTGGTGAGATGCTCGGTGCTGATCAGCCCGTCATTCTCAAGCTTCTCGAAATCACCCCTGCTCTCGAAAAGCTTCAAGGAACTGTCATGGAGCTTGATGACTGCGCCTTCCCTCTTCTCACAGAAATCGTTGCTACTGACGATCCAGCCATCGCCTTCAAGGACGCTGACTGGTGCATGCTCGTAGGCTCCGTCCCCCGCAAAGCTGGTATGGAGCGTAAGGATCTCCTCAGCATCAACGGTAAGGTCTTCGTCGGTCAAGGTCAAGCCATCGCCGCCAACGCCAAGCCCAGCTGCA
>CAYJOV010000243.1:0-1779 GCA_964371905.1 uncultured Akkermansia sp.
AAGAAGCCGTGGCTGTCAAGGAGCAATCCATATAAATAGCGAGCAGAGCGCAGCGCCGCGAAGCGGTTTATGCTGGATTGCGACTTGATTGCCACGGCTTCTTCAGGTACGTAGGCTGTTGTTGCGCAACCACCGCTCTCTGAGGGCGGTAGCATGTATCTTCATTTGGTTGAAAAAGACTTTGTCTTTTCCCTCCAAATGAAGCACATGATCGGGGAGATAAAGCGATCAGCTGCTAAATCACGCTACTTTTTCTATAGCTTCCTCATTACTAATACTAGCCTCCTTATCGAGTGAGGTAATCATGATACGATTCTGACGGAGTGCCCTACTTTCATTCACTTCCGCCTTCCTCTACGCAATTCCTCTTTTGGCAAAGACTCGAAAAAGACACTGGGACTGACCAATTCAACTGGCGCAGGAAGCTCCTTACGCATCTCTTTATTTTCCTTTGTCATCGTCTCCATATTCGTACTTGTATAATAGTTATCGCGTCCTCTTCGAATGTAGAGATAAGTGCCGTCAACGCCTATCCCTGATACACTCTCAAATCCAGAAGCTAGCGGGCTTTCCCACGATCCTATATCATAGAACATCTTACCATCAATATCTACTTTCTCCAAGATGAAATCGTATTTAGGATGTACATAACGGGCGTATTCTGAGAAGTCTTGGCATGAGGTAAAAATCAGACTCATGAACGCTAGGCAGATTGTTTTTACAATGTTACTCATATCATATCTACCTTACCTGATTCAATAAAGTCTGGCAAGTTGCAAATGAGAGATAGCTTTCGCACTGCCAAGGTCATCATGAATTGAGCTGTGAGTGAGCAAGCTGAGTAAGGGAGCGCGCAGAAGACTTCTTGACCTTTGCGCGACTTGCTATTATAATGCGTGCGACATGAATGCCGCCTTTGTGCCAGAGAACTATTTTAAGAGCCATACAGTTTGTGACATGGTGGGAGCAGACGATGCTTCCAGCAAGTCGTTTGAAGTCGACCTCGGCTGCGGCGATGGCGGCTTCTTGCTCCAGATGGCAGCGCATTACCCCGAGCGCAATTTCCTCGGCGTGGAGCGTCTCCTCGGTCGCGTGCGCAAGGTCTGCCGCGATAGCGAGAAGCAGGGGCTTTCCAATGTGCGCGTCCTGCGCCTTGAGAGTCGCTATTTTCTCGAGTACTTCGCCGCCGCAGGTAGCATCAACCGCCTTCACTACCTCTTCCCCGATCCTTGGCCCAAGGAGAAGCATCATAAGAATCGCCTCTTCCAGCAGAGCTTTATCCCCGTGCTGCATCGCGCGATGGCAGAGGGTGGCGAGATCTTGTTTAAGACGGACCATGAGGACTACTTCATCTGGGTGAATGAGCTGCTGGAGGCCTCGCCTCTCTTTGAGCGCGTCGCATGGGAAGAGCAGTTTTACCCCAAGACGGATTTCCAATTGCACTGGGAGGCTCAGGGCAAGGAGATCTTTTCTGCCATTTATCGCAAAGTATCATGAGCTTTACCCTCCATCAGACAGACCCCTCAGGGGCTCGCCTCGGCACGCTGCGCCTCCCTCACGGTGAGGTGCAGACCCCCATATTCATGCCCGTAGGCACTCAGGGGAGTGTCAAGACCCTGCATCCCGAGGAGCTGGAGCTGCTCGGCGCGCAAATCATCCTTGGCAATACCTACCACCTCTGCTTGCGCCCCGGAGATGAGCGTGTGCGCGAGATGGGTGGACTTCACCAGCTCATGGGCTGGGACAAGCCTATCCTGACCGATTCGGGAGGCTTCCAAG
>CAYJOV010000244.1:0-1775 GCA_964371905.1 uncultured Akkermansia sp.
GCGCCCTCATGACCTGCATGAGCATGGCCGCCCTCGCGAGCTCCACCCTGCCCCTTTACGCCGACGAATTCGAGATGAATGACAATGTGATCTACACGGACGGCACCGTTTTCTCAGACTCGACCTATGAAGGCTCATCGTGGAATGATGCGACTCTCAACGGAGCCGTGTTTCAATCAACGAATCTCACTTACGTTGATTTCAGCTATGCTAAGCTCAAGAATGCCGATTTCAGCAACAGCGACCTCAGCAACAGCATCTTCGAGAATGCCACACTGACGGATGCCAACTTCACCAATGCCATCATCAAGGGGGTTAACTTTCTTGATGCACTAGGTCTCACGCAGGATATGCTCAAGAGTACAGCGAGCTACAAGACGCTCAAAGACTTTTCGGGGATCACCCTTACTAGTCAAAACCTAGACAACTTTGACTTCACGGGGATGGATTTGAGCAACGCCTACCTCTACGATAGCGACATGAATCATGCCATTCTCGAGAACGCCATCATCAAGGGGGCTAATTTGACTGCCGTTAAAGGCCTCACGCAGGATATGCTCAAGAGTACAGCGAGCTACAAGACGCTCAAAGATTTTTCGGGCATTATCTTGGACATCAATTTGTCAAACTTTAGCTTCAATGGATTTAATTTGACTGGAATAGATCTCTCTGGTACCGTGCTGACGAATCCAGACTTCACGGATGCAAACATGGAGGGAGCCTATCTCGGTAGTGCCAATCTGACGAATCCAATCTTCACGAATGCGATCATCAAGGGGGTTGATTTCCAAAGCGCGATCGGAATGAATGCCTCGTTGATAGCCGAGACAGCGAGCTACAAGGTGCATAAAGACCTTTCGGGTGTTGCTTTTGGCAATTTCGATATGAGCAACTTTAACTTCTCGGGGATTGATCTGAGCAATGCAGTATTCATCTCAACCCCGCTGACAGGTGCAGACTTCACAGATGCGATCATCAAGGGGGTTGATTTCCAAAGCGCGACCGGAATAAATGCCTCGCGGATAGCCGAGACAGCGAGCTACAAGGTGCATAAAGATCTTTCGGGTGTTTCTTTTGGCGGTTTCGATATGAGCAACTTTGACTTCACGGGGGTTGATCTGAGCAATGCAGTATTCGCCTCAACGGATCTGAAGGGTGCAGACTTCACAGATGCTATCATTGCGGGTGCCGATTTAGACAGCGCAATGAACATTGATCGAGGCATGATCGAGCAGACAGCGAGTTTCAAGACGGGGAATTTATCAGGAGTATATCTATCCTCACTGAACCTGCAAGGCGTCGACCTGACAGGATTCGACTTGACCGGTGTGTCATTTAACGGCGTCGATATCACGAACGTCCCCATGCATAACACCGATCTACGATGGGGAAATATAAGTGGGATGGGATATGATCCTACGCAATACACAAATCATATAGGCACTGATGGCACGATCCACAACATGTCACTCAACTCGCCTACCGATGAGCTAGCCATCAGGGGACACTATCGCAATGACCCAACACAACCACTCACCGACGCGAAGCTCGTCGGCGAGAGCAAAACCATCAGCAATGGCGCGACCCTGAGACTCTACGACAACGCACAGCTTGGGCTCTGGAACAATACCCAGCTCACCCTAGCCGCGACGGGTCATCTCAACATCGAGCTCGATGTCAGCAACTCCACCCCGTTTTCAAGCATCTACATCCGGCAAAACAGCAAGCTCATCCTCGAGCAGGGTGCCAAGCTCAACATCACACTCACAGGAGAC
>CAYJOV010000245.1:0-624 GCA_964371905.1 uncultured Akkermansia sp.
CCCCATGCACTTCTTCTTCGAAGGGGCTATGTCGGGCTTTTCTGGTGATATTCTCGCTGTGAACGGTGCGCTTAAACTGACCTTTGAGGACTTTGCCGAAGGCGCATCTACTCAAGTCGAACGTAATGCCTCCGCGGCAGGTACTGGCTCTATTGTCATTGGTGGGCGCAAGGTCTTGTTTGATATGACGGGGGATGTGACGGGGAATAATCAGGGCATCACTGTGTCCAATACTATCGATGGTAATACGGTGTCTGCCTATTCAACAGGTGAGGCTCTCGATCCGACACTCGAGTTCGCCAATACGGGGAATTATACCGTGAGCGCGAATATCCTCGCGGATAAATTATCCGTGACCGCGGGAACGACTGTCACTTTCAATGGTACTCTGCTCGCTACTCCTCTCGATGCGGCTGGCAAGGTGGTCACGAGTACGGTGTCGCAGAGCTTTGCTGGTACGGTCAACCTGGCTACTACGGCAAAGCTCGGTGGTACGACGACGATTGCTGGCACGCTCAACGTGCAAGCAGGTGGTGAGTTGACGCTGGATGGTCGTGCTGTGCTGGAGGCAGGTGCGACGCTCTCGGTAGCGAGCGGCGCGACGCTCAATGTCAATGGCACCTG
>CAYJOV010000245.1:634-1759 GCA_964371905.1 uncultured Akkermansia sp.
GGCAGGGGCAAAGACGCTCGCCCTCACGGCTGGCTCTGTGCTGAACTTTGGCGCGGATGCGGTTATTGATCTCTCGGGTCTCACCGCTGTGGGAGGGCTCTATACTGTCTTTTCTGGTGTGACATCGACTAGCTTTACAGCGTTTGATATAACCAATATCGAGGGTATAGATACCGCTGGTTATAGAGCTGTGTTTAATGATAATGGCACCGTGCAGCTCACGCTCAATACGACCATCCACAACTATGCTGGTGGTACGATTGATTGGGCGGCGACGGGCACGATCTTTGACGCGGCAACAGGTGAGTTTGCGACGGATCAGTTTGTTAATTTCAACGGCGATAGTACCGTCACGCTGACGTCGGATGTCGAGGCGGGGCGCGTGCAGATCGCGGCTGGTGTCGAGGTCTCCTTGTCCAGTGACGCGGCAGATAGCTTTACTCTGGACTCGGGCGATATTCGCGTCGGGGGGACTCTGGTGCTTGAGGGCGATATACTCACAGCTACTTCCAAGCTGAATTCTTTGAGTGAAGAGGACGCTGGCGTCGTGGAGCTCAATATTGGTGCTGGCAGCGAGCTCAATTATCAGGAGCGTCTCACGGATTTCGCAGGTATCGTGAGGGTTGGCTCGGGTAGATTGACCTATGGCGGAGATACAGCCTCTACGGCGACTGTCAATTATGATTTAGAAATTGAGGCGGGGGCGAGCTTGCGCTTGCATAACTTCTCCTTTAATGATACGGACAATGATCCTACCATCGCACTCATGGGGGGAGCCACCGAGGCTGAGAGAGCTACACTCATAGCGAATAATGGAACCACCTACGGTGCTATCACTGCGACAGGGAATACCTCCATCGATGTGGGTTATCAGCTCTATGTTCGTGGAGGGCTCGCGGGCTCGGGGACTCTGAGCAAGACTGAGGGAGGCACTCTTCACCTTCTCACAAGCTCGACACATAATGGTACGCTGCATATCCAGCAGGGAGTAGTGGTACTGGGTACTGGATGGAATACGGCTGCGACGAATGCGAACTTTGAGCGCATTATTCTCGAGTCAGGTACGCGCTTCCAATACTTCAATAATTACAGTACGGCGCTGAGTAATACGACCTTTGAGATGCG
>CAYJOV010000246.1:0-1690 GCA_964371905.1 uncultured Akkermansia sp.
CTGGGGCATCCTTCGCTCCGCGCAGGTCTGCACCTCGCCATCTGACACCGGCTACTTGCGTATTCGTGAATCGGCTTTGCTGGAGATTCGCGTCAGTGAAATCGGCGAGGGTTATCTCGAGCCCTGAGAAATCCAGTCCGAAGGCTTCTACCCCCTGCATCTTGGCATAGCGCAAGTTCTGTCCATTAATATCGTCTTGAGTGATCTCCATTCCGCTGAAATCAAGAGGGGTGAAATCGAGATCAAACTCTAAAACGAGGCTATTGCCCTGCTGAGTGATCAAGAAATCATTATTATTCATGTCGGTGTAGGCTAGCCCATTGATGCTGGTATTCGCGTGTAGCTGATCCAGAGAGATGGCGCTGACACTCTCATCCCATGAGATGAGGGTCCACGTAAAATCGCCTACCAGCTCCCCCGCCTCAAGGCTGAGTGATGTATCCACACTGGGGGTGAAGCTAGAGCTCGCGCCGATGTGGAGGAGAGAAGCCGCCTCGCCCTCACGCTGCATGATGAGCGCATTCTCCAGCGAGATTCCCTCCAGCGAGAGCGTGCTGCCAGCCTCTAGCGTGACAGCACCGCTGCCGAGAATGCCTTGATTGCTCGCCGTGAGTCCGAAGTCTACTCCCGCGGCAATGCGCGTGCCCCCCGTGTGTGTGTTACGAATGCCATCTGCGAGGCTAATGCTGGCATTCTCTAGACGCAGCGCGCCATCACCTGATACGGCGGCACTCTGCGTGCCCTCTGTGAGGTTGAGCGTGTCCGCTGCATTGAGGTGATAAGCGCTATCGATATAATCGGCATTCGTGCTCAGTGGGCCTGTGAAGTAGGTACTACCAGTACCGCTGAATTGACTCGAGACTGAGCTCAGGATCGCCGATAAATTCTCAGTAATCGTCATGTCAGTCAGATTGATCAAGAGTGTGCCTTCATTATCGATCTTTGAGTCAGTCGCGAATTCGAGGGTCTCCAGTATGATGTCGAGCGTAGCCTTTTGCTCGATTTTCAAGGCGACATTATCGAGCTGTGCTGTTGCCTCAGGGGCAGTGATAGATGTCCCATCAGGGAGGTCTAGCGTCGTGCCTGCGAAGTCACCGAGCACGAGTGTGCCCGCGTGTACATTGATGGTTTGATTCTCGACGAGGTTGTTGAATGCAACAGTGGAATAGCTAGGCGTACCACTATCGATGACCTCGTTTTTTCCACTGAGATTGTTATTAATATTGAGAATCTGAGCATCACGATAGGCAGAATTACCTGTGATAGAGTCATTCACTGTGATACGGTGATCATCGTAGGCGTTGAAGTTAATGGTAGCGCTATTATTCTCAGTATCAATAAAATTTTTTATTGCATAAAAGTCGCTCCCTTCGAGTGGGTCTCTAAGATTAGCTACAAAGATGATGTTATCATTCTGAGCAAGGAGACCAAGTGAGGCACTATAGTTTACAATAGCCGCGTCTGAGGATTCAGATCCATAGTTGATAATAAAATCGCCCGTGATGTTGCCGATTTGAGCGTAAGTATTATAAAGCACTCCACCATAAATCGAGGCGTTGGCAATAAAATCACCCGTGATGGTGGAAATTTGAGCATTATTGGCATTAAAAATAGCTCCGCCTGACTCGCTTGCCTTATTGTCAATAAAGTCGCCCGTGATGGTGGTAATTTGAGCATTATTGTCATTAAA
>CAYJOV010000247.1:0-1657 GCA_964371905.1 uncultured Akkermansia sp.
CCGCGAGGGGCTTGGCGGCACTGTTGGGGAGGGCTGCGGGGGATTTCGCCGCGAGGGGCTTGGCGGCTCTCTTGGGTAGGGCTGCGGTGGATTTAGCCGCGAGGGGCTTGGCCGCGCTCTTGGGTAGGGCAGCGGTGGATTTAGCCGCGAGGGGCTTGGCCGCGCTCTTGGGTAGGGCAGCGGTGCTCTTCGCCGCGAGGGGCTTGGCGATGGTGAGAGGCTTTGCAACGCTGAGTTTAGGCTTGGGGGCTGCCGCGGGAATGTCTGGGACGTGATGAGGCTCTGGGACTTCTTCTACAGGAGCAGGGGTTGGCTCAGGAGCAGGGGTGGGCTCGGGGTCGGGGGTGGGCTCGGGCTCGGGCTCGGGCTCGGGCTCGGGGGTGGGCTCAGGAGCTGGTGGCTCTTCTACGGGTGCGGGGGTGGGCTCTGGAGGAGCTGCGGGAGCGGGCTCTTCTGCGGCGGGGCTAGCCTCGGGCTCGGGGCTTGCCTGTGCTTCGGCGGCTGCGATCTGCTCTTTTTCATACTGCTCCATCTGTTGCTTGTACTCCGCCATTTGGCGCTCGTATTCCGCCATCTGACGCTCGTACTCGGCCTGTGCCTCTGCATTAGCTGCAGGCTCTGGTGTAGCAGCACGGGCTGCGGGGGCGATAGCCTGACCGTTCGCACCGAGGAGGCGGAATTTGGTTTTAGGCACCGGATTTGTCATACGCAGGGCGCGTGATTTGGGGACGTTATCAAATGGTTTTGTCATGGTAGAAAAGAAATAGTTAGAGAATTCAGGCGACATCCTATCATTTTTTTGTTGCCAAAGCAATCTTCTATTTGACCCAAGGCTCATACTTTTTGGATTATCCCTCTCGATGAGAGCATTTGCTCGTTGTGCTGCACGGAGCTGGACGTGTGGCTCGATTGGTGGTAGACTGGGGTGCAGATGAAGACCATTCGAGCGAGTATAGAGCGTATCTATCCGATTTCCGAGTCCAGTATGGCGAGATTTTGCGCGCTGTGCCGCCCTCTGGAGCTGCCGCGTCGCCATCGCCTCATCACGGCGGGCGAGCTCTGCGGGCATGTGTACTTTATCGAGCGGGGCTTGACGCGATCTTTTTGTGACATACGTGGTGAGGAGGTGAGTGCGTGGTTTTCACGCGAGGGGGATTTTACCTTCGCGCTCAATGAGCTTTATGAGGGGATGCCCGGTGTGGAATCTGTCGAGCTCTTGGAGCACTCCCTGCTCTATGCGCTGCGCATCGAGGATTATCATGAGCTGATGGAGACGCGGCTTGATTGGTGCAATTGGTCGCGCATCATCCATCAGCTGCATGTGCGCAGGATGCAGATGGCGCGTATTGATCGCTTGTCGCTTTCCTCGGCTGAGAGGTATGACAAGTTCGTCCGCGAGGAGCGCGAGCTCATCCAGCGGGTGAATCTGCGCTACCTCGCGTCCTACCTCGGGATGACGCCGCAGAATCTGAGCCGCCTGCGTGCGAAGCTGGCGGCGTCCGAGTTATGAATGATCAGCTCTCCTCCTCGGGGAAGGTGAGCGACTTGTGCCAGCCGTCGCGGGGAGTTTTCGTGTTCGTAAAGTGGCGCGTCGCCTTGTCAAGGTAGTCGTAGGGATTGGGCAGAGAGGGGCTGTAGTGGGTGAGCCAGAGCTCCT
>CAYJOV010000248.1:0-1642 GCA_964371905.1 uncultured Akkermansia sp.
TCACATCAGAAGCTCAGGCGGTAGCCGACGCTCGCGCTGTGATTTTGCTGCTTGTCGCGCAGATCGAGGGAGGCATCGAGGAAGAGCGCGCCCTGTGCGCCTAGCGGCAGGCTCGCGCCCACGCCGAGCTCGACGCCGAGAACACCCGCCGACGAGCCGCTGATGGTGGCGCTGCTCGTCCCATTCACGAGGCCCACGCGCGCGTCTTGGGCGCGGCTGCCCGCATCCGCCTTGAAGAGGGCGCGAGCATCGAGCTGGAGTCCCATGTCGAGCTTGCTCGTCGCGCGCGCGCCAACGCCGAAGGTCGCTAGCGTGTTGCTCTGCTCATCGACACGCAGTGCCCCGCCGCTGCCTGTCTCGGTGTAGCTATCGAGGCTGTTGTAGATGAGTGCAGCGTTGAAGATGGGGCTGATGCTGCTGCGCTCGCCGAGCTTGATGGTGTAGGCGAGCTCATACATCAGGCCGAGGCTGTAGCCATTCGTATCTCCCTTGGTGTTGTAGCCGCCGTTGGCATGGCTGACGTAGCGGCTGAGGCTGGCATCGGCGAGTCCGAGGCTGACGATGGCGCGCTGCTGCCATGCTCCGCTCTGGTGCTGGGCGGTCATGCTGAGGTAGTAGTTATCGAGATTGCCATCGGCACTATCGACGCTGCTGGCGTTGAGGTCGCCATAGAGGGCGGTGAGGGCGAGTCCGAGGCTGGTCTTCTCGCTGAGCCCCCAGTCCGCGCCCACGCTGCCGCCCCAGCTGTTGAGATTATGCCCGCTGGCATGGCCTGAGCCCGAGAGCTCGTTGCGGCTGGCCTCGGCGGATATCCAGTAGTTGCCCTTGCCCGCGGCGATGGGTGCCCCCATGCGGTTGCGCACGCGCTGGAGCTGGCTTTCACTGCTGCTGAGCATGGCCGAGCCGAGGCTGGTGACACCTGCGCCCGCGACGGCAGCGAGGAGGCGGTCCGAGTCGGCGTTGCCGGCCGCATTCGTGACCGAGATGTCATTGAGCGTGTCGAGGACGGCATCAAGGTCGGGGCTGGGTGCGCTCTGCTTGGCGACCTCGTCGAGCAGGGTACCACCGACGCGGCCGAGATCACTGCTGGCGAGATCGGTGTAGCTGTCAGGTGCTGGCTTCACATTGGTGAGTGAGTAGCCCAGCCCGCTCGCGCTGGTGATGAGGTAGTAGCCGAGGCTCTCGACGCTGCTGCCGTTGAGCGTGACGCTGCTCTTGAGCTGGCTGAGCGTCATGACGTCTGCGCCCTCTTCCCACGCGATGAACTCCCAGAGCTGGGTGGCTGTGCTGCTGGCAGCGCTCGCCGCGAGGGGGACGCTTCTGCCCACGGGCTGCGGATCATCCAGCGCGATGAGCTGCAATTCCCCCCCGAGGTCCCATGCAAGGCGAGAGTCAGCCTTGATGATGATACGCGTGAGGCTGTCGCCCCAGCGGTGCTCCATCCGTAGCCCCGCACCTGCGAGGGAGAGTCTACTGCCCTCGTCAACGACGAGCTCCGCTCCCGACTTCATATGCAGGCCACTCTCCGCGCCCGTGAGGGTGAGATTCCTACGCAGTGTAACCGGGGGACTATCGCCATAGGCAGCGTGGATCGTTTGCGTACCGCCGAGCTGCGAGCCGCTAAAGCGTAGCTCCCCATCGG
>CAYJOV010000249.1:0-1598 GCA_964371905.1 uncultured Akkermansia sp.
CAAGACCGTGCTCATCATGGAGCTCATCAACAATATCGCCAAGGCGCGCTCCGGTCTCTCCATCTTTGCAGGGGTAGGGGAGCGCACACGTGAGGGCAACGACTTCTATCAAGAAATGAGTGAGTCTGGAGTGGTGAATCAGGAGAATCCTGAGGAGTCCAAGGTAGCTCTCGTCTATGGTCAGATGAATGAGCCCCCAGGTGCTCGTCTCCGTGTCGCGCTCTCGGCTCTCTCGATGGCGGAGTACTTCCGCGATGAGGAGAACAAAGACGTGCTGCTCTTTATCGATAATATTTTCCGCTTCTCGCAGGCTGGCTCAGAGGTCAGTGCTCTGCTCGGGCGCACACCTTCAGCCGTGGGCTACCAGCCCAATCTCGCGGAGGAAATGGCACAGCTGCAGGAGCGCATCACCTCGACGAAGAAGGGCTCGATCACCTCGATGCAGGCCGTCTACGTCCCTGCGGATGACTTGACTGACCCCGCGCCCGCCACCACCTTCTCCCACCTTGACTCCAAGGTCGTGCTTGATCGCGGTCTCTCGGCACAGGGTATTTACCCTGCTGTTGACCCCCTCACCTCCACCTCGCAGGCACTCAGCCCCGAGCTCGTCGGCGAGGAGCACTACCGCGTTGCGCGTGGCGTGCAGCAGTGCCTCCAGCGCTACAAGGATCTGCAAGACATGATCGCCATTCTCGGTATGGATGAGCTCGCCGAGTCGGACAAGCTCATCGTGAGCCGTGCGCGCAAGATCCAGAAATTCCTCTCCCAGCCCCTGAGCGTCGCGGAGGTCTTCAGCGGCATCCCCGGTGCCTATGTCCCCGTCGCAGATACCGTGCGTGGATTCGCCGAGATCCTTGAGGGCAAGTGGGACAGCATCCCCGAGGCCGACTTCTACATGAAGGGCAACATTGACACCGTGGTCAATCCTAGCGCCTAATCTCCTTTTCGCCCCCTCTCGACACTTTCCCCCGCCATGCCTCTCGCCATCAAGATCATCACCCCACAGCGCACCGCTCTTGAGACGGACGTGCTCAGCATACACCTCCCTACTCTCCAAGGAGAGATTGAGGTGCTGCCCGACCATGCCGACCTCATCGCTGCGCTCACTCATGGAGAGCTCAGCTACCGCGAAACATCGGGCGTGAGCAACACGCTCTTCATCGGGGGGGGCTTCTTGCAGGTGGAGAATAATCACATCCTGCTCGTCACCGACATGGCTGTCGATGCGAAGGATGTCGGTGTCGATAGCGTCGAGGAGGCCATCGAGCGCGCGCAGAAAGCCCTGCGCGACGGGGCATCTGTCATGAATCGCGAAGAGCAGGCTTATCTTGAATCCCAGATCGCCCAGCAGCTCGCGCTTCTCGACTTCCGCAAGGCCAAGAAGAAGTCTTAGAGGGGAGCAACGTATCGTGTTCTTATTGTGCAGGCGGAGCTTATTGCTTTGGCTGTAAATAATGAAACAAAGCGAGTACTTGTACTCAGAACCATCATATTGAACCTTTCTTTTGTTGGGTGAAAAATCTTGTTTTTCATTCAACAAAAGGAAGTACCTGCTTTCGACCTGAAGAAGCCGTGGCTGTCAAGGAGCAATCCATATA
>CAYJOV010000250.1:0-1594 GCA_964371905.1 uncultured Akkermansia sp.
CTCGGGACGCGATGGGAAGAATGTCACCAGCCGCGTCATCCGCGATCGCCTGATGCGTGAGATGCGCACCAATATCTCCATCAAGGTCGAGGACAGCGACCGTGCGGGTGTCTTCCTCGTCTCCGCACGCGGCACCATGCAAATCGCCATCCTCGTCGAGCAGATGCGCCGTGAGAACTACGAGCTACTCGTCTCGCGCCCCCGCGTCATCGACCAAGTCATCGACGGCGAACGCTGCGAACCCTTTGAACACCTCTTTATCGAAGTCCCCGACGAGCATGCCAATGGTGCGGTGCGCATCCTCGGCAACCGCCGCGGCATCCTCGAGCACATGGAGGCCAATGACACAGGACGCACCCTCATCGAGGCCATCATCCCCACGCGCGGCCTCATCGGCTTTGAGTTCGAGCTGGTGAATCTCACTAGTGGGCATGGTATCTTCTCGCACATGTTCCGCAAGTACGCGCCCTACGCAGGCGAAATCGTCACGCGACAGAACAGCACACTCATCTCACTGGAAAGCGGCATCGCACGCCCCTACGCTCTCCAGAGCATCGAGGAGCGCGGCTCGCTCTTCATCGCACCAGGTGACGAAGTCTATGAAGGCATGATCATCGGGGAGAACCCGAAGCCCATCGACATCGTGGCGAATCCCACCAAGGAAAAGCACCTCACCAACCACCGCGCCGCCTCCAAGAACGACTCTATCCAGCTGACGCCCCCGCGCATCTTCTCCATCGAGCGCGCCATCGAATACATCGAGGCCGATGAGCTCGTCGAGATCACGCCACGCTTTGTCCGCATGCGCAAGCGCATCCTCAACACCACCGAGCGCAAGCGCGCCGCCTCCCGCGACAAGGACAGCTAAAGCTCTGCTCCTAGCCCATCCTCCCCGCGATCTCCTCTATGCCCGCCGAGATACTCTACATCAGCCTCCTCGTCCTTGCAGGACTCCTCGGCGTGGCGGGCATCGTCGGCTGCATCTTCCCCTACCCTGGGCACCTCTGCCTACTGGGAGCGGCGGGATGCGTGAGCTACGCTCATCCTGAGCGCGAGGACACACTCTGGGTCTGGATCGCGCTCATCGTCTTGACAGTAGCGGGAGTACTCATTGACAACGTCACGAGCTATTTTGGGGCGAAGAAATTTGGCGCGAGCAAGGCCTCGCTGTACTGCTGCCTTGCGGGGGTCTTTATAGGCTCCTTCTTTTTTCCTCTTGGACTGATCTTGGGGCCGCTCATCGGGGCCTTTGTCGGAGAATTTCTCATCACGAAGCGCGGGGTGAAGCAGGCTTCAAAGTCGGCTATAGGCGGACTGTTGGGCTTTCTCATTGGAGTCATGGGCAAGCTCTTTATCGCGGGCATCATGCTCGTGCTGATACTGGAGCTTGGCGGACTCTATTAAAAAAAGCGAGTTCCTGCGAAGCATAATGGATTCTTAAGGCATTTTGCACGACAAAATGAGACGAAGAGAGCCCAAGACACCTTCTTGGGCGTTTCTCGCGCAGCGAGAACTCTGAGGATAGACCTTAAGCGATCACTGGCGATCGTTCGCCAGCGGGTCTGGGCACATTTTGCACTGCAAAATGAGACGA
>CAYJOV010000251.1:0-1502 GCA_964371905.1 uncultured Akkermansia sp.
CGAAGAAGACCTCGTCCTCCAGGACATCGTCTCCGATCCTCACTCCTGCATCTTTGACGCCGGCTTCACCTACGTCGTCGGTGGCAACATGGTCAAGGTTTGTGGCTGGTACGACAACGAATGGGGCTACTCCAACCGCGCTGCTGAAGCAATGAAGATGATCGGTGATTCCATCGCCTAAGACCTTGCTTGCATCTAGCAACTGATTTTTTACAATGCGTGATGTCCTACTGGGCATCACGCATTGTCCTTTGCGGTATCTGATTTTTGTGTCATGATGGGCTTAGAATAGCATTTTGTATTTGAGGAGATCGAGACGCTTGTGTAATATGATTTTGTCATTTATTTTCAATGTAAAACTTAGTTATGAAAATGCAGCAATTATTAATCGTCGGGATGCTCTCAAGCGCGCTTTTCCTCCATGATGTGAGCCTTGCACAGGAGAAGGGCAGCTCTACGCAACAAGACGCTCCTCCCAAGTATGTCGCCTCCTACGAGCATATTAAGGGTGAGAACTTTGCCTCCTACCTCGAAAAGGCGGAGAAGGGAGACCCACAGGCTCAGTACGAGGTGGGCTATTGTTACGCAGAGGGTGTGGGTACCGAGGTGAATCACGAATTGGCTCTCAAATGGCTACGAGAATCCGCAAAGAAGAAGGTGCCGGGAGCCTACTACTTCATCAGTAGAGCCTACAACGAGGGGAAGGGTGTGAAGAAAAATGTAAAAACATCCCTGAAGTGGAAGAAGAAGGCGGCGGATCTCGGTCTGGCAGAGGCGCAATGCAGTCTTGCTATTGCCTATGATATTGGCCACGGAGTGAAAAAAAATCCGCGCATGGCAAAACGCTACTTCGAGAAAGCTGCTGCGCAGGGAGAGCCGAATTCGGTCAAATGGCTCTCGAGACAAGAGAGTAAATAAGCTCTCTTTAATAGCCCTCGCTCGTGTAGTCGGGGGCTTGAGCTTGACTGACGAGTGTGAGGCGATTGCTGAGTGCCTCGGGGATGTGTGGCGTCGTCCATTGGCGTGGCTTGCTGCTGCCCTCTGAGAAGATCGCGGTCACTTCCAAGGGCGCGCTTGCTGCGTAGTTCTGCGTGTCAGGCGGGATTTCTAGCATGGAGGCTCGTCCTATGATGTAGCTACGGCTACTCAGCTCATGCACCTGCTCGACCCAGCGGGTCTCCTCGATGGTGGGGTAGTGTAGCACGAGATAGCCTTCGCGCGTCGGGGTGATGTGGTGGGGGCAGAGGATGGCGCAGCTCGGAGGCTCGGCTTGGATATTGAGGATTGCTCGCTCACCCAGCAGCATCTTGCTTTTCTTGTTCAGTGTGCCGCCGGTGCTCGTCACGTGATGCGGGTGCGCGGGGGCTTGCAAGGCATGGAGGAGTGTGGGCGCATTGGTCAGCAGGTGGAGGGGGCTGTGCTCGTGGAGCTTGAGCAGGAGCTCGACGAGCTCGCTGTCGTGGAGGTAGATGAGTTTCTCGTGCGAGAGCAGAGGGAGTAGG